>WTHL01000193.1 GCA_011523155.1 Synechococcus sp. PL34863bin_39
TGCCGATCGAGGTGAATGCCTGGGACCGGTTCAGCATTCGCCAGCGCCACTTCATTCACGATCCAGTGACCCAACCCGAAGCCTTCGGTCTTTCAAGCCATGGCCGGGATCTTGAAGCTGTGCTTCAGGACTCGGGCCTGCCAAGGCGTGGAAGACCATGACTGGCGTTAAACTGATTGCAGTGAAATCGACGTGATGATCAACCGTCTTCGCACCCTTTTGTCCGCCTGTCTGGCCTTCGTCCTGGTCCTCGGCCTGGGCGTCGCGACAGCGAATGCTGCCACCGTTGAGGTGAAACTCGGCTCCGACTCCGGAATGCTTGCCTTTGAGCCCAGCACCGTGAACATCAAGGCCGGTGACACCATCAAGTTCGTGAACAACAAGATGGCACCCCACAATGCCGTTTTTGATGGCCATGATGAGCTGAGCCACTCCGACCTCGCCTTTGCCCCTGGCGAGTCCTGGGAAGAAACCTTCTCCACCGCCGGCACCTATGACTTCTACTGCGAGCCCCATCGCGGTGCTGGCATGGTCGGCAAGGTGATTGTTGAGTGATCATCTGATCCCAATTTTCAAATCACGCATGAACCGGTTGAACACTTGTTCAACCGGTTTTTTTTGTTGGCTTCAGATAAACCGGCCTTACGCGATTGCATAAACCCAGACAGTCCCTTCCCAAGGGCCGCACCATGGATAAGGTGTGAGTCTTAGGCCTGAATCCGTGACAATGCCGCGACGAGCCCGATTGGTGTCACTCCTTCTGATGCTCTTGATTGGTGTCACAAGTGTGCTGCCGATTGAAGCCTCCGCATCAACGATTGATGTGGAGAATGGAGCCCAGATCTTCTCCGCCAACTGCGCCGCATGTCATATGGGCGGTGGCAACGTGATCAGAGCCAACCGCACCCTGAGTCAGACCGATCTTCAGGCCCATCTTGAGTCCTATGGCCAGGATCACCTCGAGGCGATCGAGCATCAGATTGAAGCCGGGAAAAATGCCATGCCTCCCTACGAGGGAAAGCTCAGTGATGCTGACATCGAAGATGTTGCCGCTTTCGTGGAACTTCAGGCCGAGCGAGGCTGGCAACGATGAGTCGCCAGGCTCTCAAGGATTTTGTCCATGCACTGGAACACAGTGCGGGACTGCGTCGCCAGATCAGCAAGACCAGCACCCTCTCCGACGTTCTCCTCTGCGCGCGTCAGAACGGTTTTGCCGTGACAACAGACGATTTGGAGTCCGACAGCACCTGCGAGCGCGTTGGGTCATGGTTTGCCCGCAGCTGGATCGATTGAGTCACTGGCCTCGCTCTCTTGATCCGCTGAAGGTGTCTGCCCTGCACAGGCCAGGCAGCCACCATTGATCCGGTAAGGAGCCAGGTGATTGCGCAGGCACCGGGTGCCACGAAAAAACAGCACCTGTCCCAGTTCTCGGGCGTGGGCGTCGGTGAGGGCAAGCTTCAACCAGCCGTCGGGGACCTTGCCGCGCAACCCAGCACGCCGCTGTTCCGCATCCAGGCGGCGTTGACGCTCGTCCCGATCATTTCTGGCATACACAGCTTCCACCTGCAACTCCCTGGAGCAGGCCATGCAGGCCGTGACCACAGGTTTCTTGCGGGCCACATTGTGCGAGAGCTTGTCACTGGGAACCTCCCGCTCCCTGCCGCAGGTGCAGCGACACCACCAGAAGACGTTGCCACTCTTGGTGCGCCGCTCGGATGCCCTCACAACCGTGAGCTTTCCGTAGGTCTCACCGACACGGTTACGCGGTCTGGATGGCATTCGGAGCTCCTGCAACGGGCCATCACATCCATGGCATCCATTGAAAATCAGTGTGCCCGAACTGACTTCCGAAGGACGCGGCCGTTCAGAATCAGTGATTTGACCGCGAACCATGGCCGTGGTGACCCTGCTCAGTGATTTCGTTGACGGCACCTCCATGGCCCTGAGCGAGGACACCGATGCCAAAGACCTGAACGCCTACATGACGGGGGCACCGGGGAGGCTTTGGGCAGGTGTGCAGCAGAAACGTCGCAGGCGCGGGCTGACCAGAAGACGCCGTGGACCAGGAACGCTCTACTTCGCCTCAGATGACAAAGCCCAGGCGCTGGTGGAGGCCTATCTGCAGAGCGACACGGGGTCGGAGCAGGAGGGGAGTCTCCTCAATGACCTTCGCCGAGTTGGGGTCGAGATCGCCCCCCATGTCGGCGATGAAGCGGAGCGGAACGTCCTGATGAACGGACAGCACAAGGCGCTGACGCCACAGGCGCGTGCCAGGGGCTTCGGGGATCGCTCCTGATGGGCATAGGAGATCATGGGCCCATGACAGACGAGACAGGCCAGACCCATCCGCTTTACGCCACGGACCGTGACGTCGTTGATTCTCTGCTCGGCCATGCAGGCGATCCAGGGCCGGAGCAGCTCACCCATGCCGCCCGGCTGCTGACGCGTTATGACGGCTTTCCAGGGTCTCCTGACATCCTCAGCGATCTCGAGCGGACGCTGGAAGGCTGGGGGATCAACCGAGAGGACCTGAATGCTCGCTGCCGCGAGGTCTGGAGCAGTGGCTGGCGCCCTGGCCAGGACGTCGGGGATTCCGTCGGATCGGGTGCGGATGTCGAGGACTCAGGTGGTTGACGATCTGGGCCGTTGGTTGCCTCAGGGGGTCTGGGCCCCGTTGCGACAGGCGCTGAGCACAGCGAGATAAAGATCCTCATCCACCTCGCGGATGTCATATTCCGTGGGCATGGCGCCGTGATGGTGGTCATGCACGACGGTCCAGCACATCCGTTCAAGGTCCGAAGGAACAGGGCCATAAAGGGCGTGGACGCGCTCCACAAGTGCCTGCACAAGGCTTGTGCTCACAGGACTGTCGGAGGCCATAAAAGCCATTTAGTTCGGCTGACCCTACCGACGCGGGTCGGCTCACCGCAGCCTGGTGCGCAGGCCGAACGATAGGGGTCGGTTCTCCGCTGTCTTTGACGGGTCGATCCACATACGGTTTGAGCAATCGAGAGACGCCTGATGCAGCCAACCGCAGAACAGTTCACAGAAAAGGCCTGGGGAGCAATCGTCGCAGCCCAGCAACTGGCTCAGACGCACTGTCATCAGCAGCTCGAGAGCGAGCACCTATTGAAAGCCCTGCTACTGCAGAACGGATTGGCGTCGAGGATCCTTGAAAAAGCAGGGGTGTCGCCACCCGGGCTGGAGACCGAGGTCAACCAACACCTCAAACAGCTCCCAGCACTCGGGAACAGGCCGGAATCGGTCTATCTCGGGAACGGCCTCAGCGCCCTGCTCGATCGAGCCGATGCCCTGAAGCAGGCTTACGGCGACAGCTACATCTCCGTTGAGCATCTGCTGCTCGCGCTTGCTGACGACCAACGCTGTGGACGACAACTCCTCAACCGGGTCGGCACTGATGCAGCATCTCTGAAGACTGCCATTGATGCCGTGCGCGGGAGCCAGAGCGTGACCGATCAGAACCCTGAAGGCACCTATGACTCCCTTGAGAAATATGGACGTGACCTCACGGCAGCCGCGCGTGATGGCCAGCTTGACCCCGTCATCGGCAGAGACGAGGAAATCCGCCGCACCATTCAGATCCTGAGTCGACGCACCAAGAACAATCCGGTGCTGATCGGGGAACCCGGCGTTGGCAAGACCGCGATCGTGGAGGGACTTGCCCAGCGGATCGTGAACGGCGATGTGCCACAGGCCTTGCAGAACCGTCAGCTCATCGCCCTCGACATGGGCGCCCTGATTGCAGGTGCCAAGTACAGGGGTGAATTCGAGGAACGACTCAAGGCCGTGCTCAAGGAAGTGACCAGCTCAGAGGGCCGGATCGTGCTGTTCATCGATGAAATCCACACCGTCGTGGGCGCTGGTGCCAGCGGGGGCGCCATGGATGCCAGCAACCTGCTCAAACCGATGCTGGCCCGAGGTGAACTGCGCTGCATCGGCGCCACAACGCTCGACGAACATCGCCAGCACATCGAAAAGGATCCTGCCCTCGAGCGACGCTTCCAGCAGGTGATGGTGGATCAGCCCAGCGTGGAAGACACCATTTCAATCCTGCGCGGATTGAAGGAACGGTATGAAGTGCATCACGGGGTGCGGATCGCTGACAGTGCCCTCGTGGCGGCCGCCCTTCTTAGCAGTCGTTACATCGCCGACCGTTTTCTGCCCGACAAGGCCATCGACCTGGTGGATGAATCGGCCGCTCGCCTGAAAATGGAGATCACCTCCAAACCGGAGGAGATCGATGAGATCGATCGCAAGATCCTGCAGCTGGAGATGGAGAAACTCTCGCTGGGTCGCGAGTCCGACGCCGCCAGCCAGGAACGGCTGCAGCGGATTGAGCGTGAGCTGGCGGAACTGTCCGAGCAGCAGAGCACGCTCAATGCCCAGTGGCAGCAGGAAAAAGGCGCCATCGACGGGCTCTCGACGCTCAAGGAGGAGATCGAACGGGTCCAGTTGCAGGTCGACCAGGCCAAACGGAGTTACGACCTCAACAAAGCTGCCGAACTGGAATACGGAATCCTGGCCGGACTGCAGAAGCAGCTGGCTGAACAGGAGGCTGCCCTGGCAGACAGTGAGGAACGCAGTGATTCATCGCTGCTCCGAGAGGAGGTGCGTGAGAACGATATCGCCGAAGTGATTGCCAGGTGGACGGGAATCCCCGTGGCGAAGCTGGTTCAGTCGGAGATGGAGAAACTGCTGAACCTGGAGACCGAGCTGCACGGACGCGTCGTTGGGCAGACGCAGGCCGTCACAGCCGTCGCGGATGCCATCCAGCGTTCCCGTGCGGGACTGAGTGATCCGAATCGACCGATCGCCAGCTTTCTCTTTCTTGGTCCCACAGGCGTGGGAAAAACGGAACTTTCCAAAGCACTGGCTGCGCAACTGTTCGACAGCGAAGACGCCATGGTTCGCATCGATATGTCGGAGTACATGGAGAAGCACACCGTCAGTCGTCTGATCGGGGCGCCTCCTGGCTATGTGGGCTACGAATCGGGCGGCCAGCTCACCGAAGCCATTCGCCGACGTCCCTATGCCGTGATCCTGTTCGACGAGGTGGAAAAAGCCCACCCGGATGTCTTCAACGTGATGCTGCAGATTCTCGATGACGGCCGTGTCACCGATGGGCAGGGCCGCACCGTGGATTTCACCAACGCGGTGTTGATTCTCACCAGCAACATCGGCAGCCAATCCATTCTGGATCTGGGTGGAGATGACAGTCAGCACAGTGAGATGGAGCGTCGCGTCAATGACGCACTGCGGGCACACTTCCGGCCTGAATTTCTCAACCGCCTGGACGAAACGATCATCTTCCACAGCCTGCGAAAAGACGAATTGAGGCAGATCGTGGGCCTTCAGGTGGAGCGCCTCAGGCAACGCCTCGCTGATCGCAAACTCGACCTGAGCATCAGCGAATCAGCCACCGACTGGCTCGCGGACGCAGGTTATGACCCGATCTATGGAGCCAGGCCCCTGAAACGTGCGATTCAGAAAGAACTGGAGACCCCCATCGCCAAAGCCATCCTGAGCGGCCGCTACAGCGAGGGAGCTGAGGTAACGGTGTCGGTGGACTCGAGTGCGGAGAACGACGGGGCGACGACGCTGGTTCTGACCTGATTACGAATGTGCAGAACTGAACCAATCAGGGATGGATTCAAAACATCCCGCATTGGCCCGGTTCTCCCTCGCCTCAACCTTCCAGCAGCAACTCCGGCCGCCGTCCCGCTGCTTCAGCAACGTGTTGGCCCAGGTCCAGACCTGACGTGCGGTCGCCTCCATGCCCACGTTCTCCATCACCCTCAGATCGAGGGCGCCCAGGTCATGCAGGCGCTGCCATTC
>WTHL01000222.1 GCA_011523155.1 Synechococcus sp. PL34863bin_39
GTCCGGGACCAACGGATGGAGGAGAAGGCCCACCAGGCGACAACATTCCAGCACTGCATAGCGATCTGCTCCAACGATGGCCTCCTGCCCTGGTTGTTTCATCAGGCTCCAGGGAGCCCGTTCATTGAGATAGCCGTTCGCTTCGATGGCGAGCTGAAGGACAGCTTCCGCCGCGCGATGAAAGGCCATGGCCGGCATCGCCTCGCGGACCGTGGCGATGGCGCTTTGAGCCTTCAGCTGGAGGGGATGGTCGCTTGACACCACATCACCGGCAGGTGGCACTGAATCGTTAAACCACTTGCGCGACATTGACGTGGTGCGATTCAGCAGATTGCCGATTGTGTTCGCCAGATCGTTGTTGACGAGATCGGTGAAACGCTGCTGCTGGAAATCGCCGTCATCGCCGAACTGAATGTCGCGCAGCAGATACCAGCGCACCGCATCCGTGCCGCAGCGGTCCAGCAGAGTGACAGGGTCGAGAACGTTGCCGAGGGATTTCCCCATCTTCTGGCCTTCCCGGGTCAGGAAACCATGGCCAAACACCCTCGCGGGCACTGGAAGACCCGCTGACATCAACATCGCCGGCCAGTACACGGCGTGAAAACGAAGAATGTCCTTGCCGATGACATGCATCTGGGCTGGCCATCCAACACTGATCAGTCGGTCGAGATCGACGGTGCCACCGTCATCCAGCAGGGCCGTGAGATAGCCAAGCAGTGCGTCGAACCAGACATAGAAGGTGTGTCCCGGATGGCCGGGGACCGGGAGGCCCCAGGAGACATTGACTCTGGAGATCGAAAAATCCCGAAGCCCCCCAGCGACGAAATTCTGGATTTCCTTGCGCCGGTTGGCAGGGGCGATGAAATCCGGCTGATTGATCAGTTGCTCAATCTTCTCCTGGAACTTGGAGAGGCAGAAGAAGAGGTTTTCCTCATCACGCCATTCGAGTGGTTTCTGATGGATTCCGCAGGTCGGAGCCTGGGCATCCGGCGCCTCATCCTTGAACTCCTCACATCCAACGCAGTACCAACCGGTCTGCCGCCCGACCCTGATGTCTCCGTTGGCTTCACAACGCTTGAAGAAGGCCTCGACAAGGGGAAGATGACGTTTGGCAGTGGTCCGCACGAAACGGTCGTTGCTGATTCCCCAGCGTTCCCAGAGGTCCTGGTAGGTGCTGGTGATCGCGTCGCAGTGATCCTGCGGCGTCACCCCCCGGGCCGCAGCTGTGCGCTGAATCTTCTGGCCGTGTTCATCAACTCCCGTGATGAACACGACGGCTTCCCCCTCCAGTCTCTGGAAGCGTGCAAGGGCGTCGCAGGCGATCGTGGTGTACGTGCTGCCGAGATGGGGTTTGTCGTTGACGTAGTAGAGCGGGGTCGTGAGGCTGTAGGTCATCTCTCCGCCTTCTGCTCCTGACATGGCCCACCAAACGGAGGGTGGGACTTCTGGCGATGGATCCTAACGACAGCCCGTTCAAGCCCTTGATGCCGCGTCCCAACTTCAGTCAAGAACGGGTGTTCGCAGGCCTCGCTCTGCAGGAGGTCCTGTGATGGTGACGACCGCGGTCGCCGTTGCGGTGTGGGGTGGTGGCACCGGTGGCGTGGCAGCAGCGCTCCAGTCGGCGCGCAGTGGCGCCACCACGCTTCTGCTCACGCCCGGGCCCTGGCTCGGGGGCATGGTCAGCGCCGCCGGTGTGTGTTGCCCTGATGGCAATGAGCTCACCCCCTGGCAGACAGGACTCTGGGGGGCTTTTCTGCGCGAACTTGCCCGGTGTGAGCCTCAGGGTCTCGATCACAACTGGGTGAGTTGCTTTGGTTATCGCCCCACCACCGCGGAACGGATCCTGCGGAGATGGGTCCGGGCCGAATCCAGACTGATCTGGTGGGCGGGATGCCGTCTTGAGTCGGTCGTGCGGCAGGGCAGAACGATCACAGCTCTGCAGGTTGTCCATCAGGGCGTGCGACGCCGCGTTGCTCCGCAGATCGTGATCGACGGCAGCGATCGCGGCGATCTTTTCCCACTGGCCGATGTCCCCTTTCGCCTCGGCTGGGAGGCCAGTGAGCAGTGGTCTGAGCCCAGTGCTCCCAGTCGGCAGCGCCTGGACGATGATCGTTTTTTTCAGGCCCAGCCTGTTCAGTCACCCACCTGGGTGTCCATCGGTCAGCTCCATGCTGAGCAGGGGCCAGCGCGTCCGGACAAGAGCGCTCCTGAACGGTTGCCACCCCCACTGCCAGCTCCGTTCACCCGATGCTGTGAGCGCTTCGGATTGGAGCGGACACTCACCTACGGCCGTCTTCCAGGTGGTCTGGTGATGCTCAACTGGCCTCTTGATGGCAATGACTGGCACGCCGGACTGGAACGGGCCTTCAGCGGATCGGTGCCGGATGAGCGGGATCTTTTCGATGCGATGCGTCAGCACAGCCTGCGATTTGCCCAATCACTGGTGGATGCCAGTGATGGCTTGCTGACCCTGGGCCATGGGTTTCCACGCGATGGCAGCGCTTTCTCCTCGTCTCTTGCCCTCATGCCGTACTGGCGTGAGGGGAGACGCATCGTCGGTCCAGTGACGGTGCTTGAGCAGCACCTGTTGCCCATGTCGGACGAGATGCCGGTGGGGGCTCTGCCGCTGGATCAACACGGCGATTGCGATTCAATCGCTGTCGGCAACTACGCCAACGATCATCATTACCCCGGTCCTGACTGGCCCCTGGCTCCGAAAAGTCGTCGCTGGGGTGGCCGTTGGACCGGGACACCCTTCTGTATCCCCTATGGCGCTCTGCTGAGTGCCGCGCTTGACAATCTCATCGCTGCGGACAAGGGAATCAGCACGAGTCATATGGCCAATGGGGCGACCCGGCTTCAGCCCCTTGTGATCAATGTCGGACAGGCTGCAGGTCTGGCGGCAGCGTTGTCGGTGCAGTCCCGTTGCATTCCGGTCGAGCTGCCGGTTCGAAGACTTCAGGAATCACTGATTCAGGATCCTCTTGCCCCCGCTGCTGTCGTTCCTCTCTGGCACACGCCGTGGCATCACCCCGCGTGGACACAGAAACAGCTTGACGCTCTCAACCATCCCCAGGAGAGCATTCTTGCGGATCTGGATCACTCCGTCGCCCCCCTTCTGCAGAAATCACCCTGTCAGGAGGATGTTCATGCAAGCCACTGGTCTGGAACGGTCGTGCCCGGAGGGGATGGCAGCTTCGATCTCCACGCGCAGGGCGGAGAGTGCTGGCCCCTGATCACCCTCGAGCCTTCTGTGCACTGCTGGCTCCAGGCGCTTGACAGGCCTCAAGACGTCTCTCTGATCGCCACCGCGAATCCCTGGGGACCCTGGTTACGAGTGAGCGCAGTCTGCCGATGACCGCCTGCCTGTTCTGCGACCTGACTGATCCGTGTCAGGAGGCGCGGAGTTTCAACAGGTCCGCACTGGAATCAACCCCAACAATGCTGAGTTGCCAACGATCTCCCGGTTCGCTGCCTTGTGGGCATTGCGCCGCGAGGTCGAGTGCCAGAGAGTCGATCCTGACCAGACCAAGGTGCTCCTGAGGCCGCAGCCAGCGAAGGAAATCCACCGGCCAGGTGTCTCCAGCGTGTTGTTCAAACCAGACCTGTTGCCAGTGGCGCTGATCTTCCCGACTGATGCTGATGCCTTCACGGGTCGCGAGCTCAAGGTTGTTGAGAATCTGCTGAAGAGTGTCCGCATCGAGGCAAGGTCCTCCATCAAGACAGGCCACGATCTGCCGCTGGGTGATGAGATCGCCGTACCGCCGGATCGGCGACGTCGCCTGCACGTAGGCCGGAAGCCCCAGGCTGAAATGCTGCGATGGGGTTGTTCCCACCAGGCCTCGACTCAGGTGGCGCTTGATGGCAGAAAAACGAACAGCACCTTCAGGAAGCGTTGCGAGCTCCTCTGCAGGGGGCAACTGGGCAGGCAGCTGACTCCTGAAAGGAAGAGCCAGATTTTGATCAATTGCAAACTGCGCTGTCGCAGCCCCAGCCAGGATCATCGCCTCCGCCACCATCTGCCGCGAGGGTGATGGCTCCGTGATCTCCACCACCGCCTTGTCATCCCTGCAGCGGATACGCCCCTCCGGCAGGTCCATCATCAGTGCTCCGTTCCGTTCTCTCCAGGCGCGTCGACGTTGTAGCAGTGCATCGAGCTCGGCGAGATCCGCTTCCTGTGGCGGAGCCAGATCGATCAGTTCATCGGCATCCTCGTAGCTGAGCCTGTAGTGCGGTTGGACCCAGCTACGGGTGATCCCGTAAGCGTTGATTGCCCCATCGCCATCGAGTTGGATCCATGTGCTCAGTGCTGCGTTGCGCCTGCCTGCCCTGAGACTCAGTGGGCCATGGGAAAGGGATGTGGGGAACATCGACTGCGTGCCCTGGGCCAGGTAAAGGGTGCTTCCCCGTGCTGCAGCCTCGCGATCAAGACCACTGTCAGGTGTGATCAGTCGTGTCGGGTCAGCGATATGGACCCAGATGCGTTCGTCTCCGTTGTCGAGTCGCTCGAGTGAAAGGGCATCGTCGAGCTCTCGTGTCTGGGGATCATCAACGGTGACGCAGTACAGATGACTGAGATCCAAGCGCCCTGCATCACCCGGTTGCAGGGCGTCACTGCCTGCGACCAGACTTGCTGCCTCTTGTTCCAGAGACTCGCTGAATCCATCCGACCATCGGCTGGTTTGCATGGATGGCAGGCGATGGCTGTCGATCCGCCCGAGTGACACCAGTGCTCGATGCAGTTCAACACTGTCGCAATCGAGATCCAGGTCCTTCAGAACGGATTGAAGGGACCCATCCAGATCCTTGAGGCTGCTTTTGCCCGTTGCAAGGTCAGCCATCTGGTCAAGCCACGTCAGAAGGCCCTGGTCAACACTGGATTCTTCTAAGGCAGTGCGCCTCACAAGCATGTCGGAACAGGCCTGTCGTTTTGCAAGGTCCAGCTGTCGAGTCTTGTTCTCCTGTCGATGCTGTTTGAGCTCTGCTCCGCTGCGCGCATCGATCATTCCGTTCTTGAGGCGGAACATCCATTGAGGAGGCCTGAGGGCCAGCCAGCATGCGGCCCGCTCCACCGGGCCATCGTTGCCGCAGACAAGACCCGCGAAAGATGCCAGATCAAGTGTCTCTTCTGAGTCTGCAAGCAGGACCCAGGCTGAGCCCCAGTCGCGACGCGTGGGACTGGCTTTGGTCAGGCTTTCCGAAGTGATCAGCCATGGAAAAGCCCCAAGCTTCAACGGTGGAACTTCACCGTCGGGCATGGGGCTGATTAACAACAGATGCCGTTTCGAAACGACCTGCTGTCTGGATGTATGGCCGACCCGAAGGCGGACTTTGCTTCCTTGCGTCGATTCGACGATGGCTAGTTTGGCCTCGCGCGAGTCAAGAAGCCCGACGAGATCGCCGGGCTGGAAGGCAGTGGAGGACAGGGATCAGCCCTCGGGGTTCACGAATGGCAGCAAGGCCACGATGCGAGCACGCTTGACAGCATTAGTCAGATCACGCTGTTGCTTGGCGGTCAGGCCAGTCAAACGGCGGGGAAGGATCTTGCCGCGTTCGGTGATGAATTTCTTGAGCAGATCAACATCTTTGTAATCGATGGGATCGCCCGGCTTGATCGGAGAAAGGCGCTTCTTGAAGAACGAACTGGACATGATTCAGAGAGACTGGGAAAAGGTGAAGACCTGCAAGATCACTTGATCTCCTTGTGGAGAGTCGGCTTGTTGCAGTGGGGACAGAACTTCTTG
>WTHL01000068.1 GCA_011523155.1 Synechococcus sp. PL34863bin_39
TTGACCACCGCATCGGCGTGCTTGAAGCGGAAACCTACGCGCTCACCACTCATGGAAAGAGGACCCTGCCACTACACCCAATTATCCATGTTGAGGGGATCAGGGCTCGGTACGGCTCTCCGGCCTCAGCAGGGGGAAGGCGATCACGTCCCGGATCGAAGGACTGTCGGTGAGCAGCATCACCAGCCGATCAATCCCGATTCCGAGGCCACCGGTGGGGGGCATGCCCACCTCCAGGGCGTTGACGAAGTCCTCGTCCAGCCCCTGAGCCTCCAGATCGCCGGCGGCTTTGCGGGCCTGCTGGGCCTCAAGGCGCTGACGCTGATCGACCGGGTCAATCAGCTCGCTGAAGGCATTGGCGTGCTCACGGCCCACGATGAACAGCTCGAACCGTTCCACCAGGCCAGGCTTGCTGCGGTGCGGGCGGGCCAGCGGTGAAATCTCCACGGGGTAGTCCGTGACGAAGGTGGGCTGGATCAGGGTTGATTCAACGGCCTGTTCGAAGGCTTCATTGAGCAGACGCCCCACGGAATCGGCCAGCTCGGGGGCATGCAGCCCCTTGGACGCCATGGCGGTGGCGGCCTCCTCCCGACTGCTGAAGCTGCTGAAATCCAGCCCGGTGGCGTCCTGCACCAGCTCGTGCATCGTGGCGCGGCGCCAGGGGGGCGCCAGATCGATCGCCGTGCCCTGGTAGCTGATCGTGGTGCTGCCGCACACCTCAAGACAGACGGCACTGACCATCTGCTCGGTGAGCTCCATCATGCCGATGTAATCGCTGTAGGCCTGATAGATCTCAACCGAGGTGAATTCAGGGTTGTGACGGGTGCTGACGCCCTCGTTGCGGAAGATCCTACCGAGCTCATACACCCGTTCAAAGCCACCGACCACCAGCCGCTTCAGATGCAGCTCCGTGGCGATTCGCAGTGTCAGTGGCAGATCAAGGGCGTTGTGATGGGTCTCGAACGGCCGCGCATCCGCCCCCCCGGGCTCGCTCTGCAACACGGGCGTTTCGATCTCGAGAAAGTCCCGTTCATCCAGCCAGCGGCGGATGCCGCTGACGAGCCGCGCACGACGCCGGAACGTCTCACGGGTGTCGGGGGACACGATCAGGTCAAGGTAGCGCTGCCGGTAGCGCTTCTCCACATCCGCCAGCCCATGCCATTTGTCGGGCAGGGGCTGCAGCGACTTACTGAGCATGCGCCAGTCACTCACCTTGACGGACAGCTCGCCCCGGTCCGTGCGCCGCAGGATGCCGGTGACCCCGAGCCAGTCGCCGCCATCGACGAGGGAGGTGATCTGTTTGAACCAACCCTCCTGCCGGGCTTCAAGCCCCGCCTTTTCCAGGAAGAGCTGAATGGTGCCGGTTTCGTCCGCCAGGGTGAAGAAGGCCAGCTTTCCCATCACACGGCGGGTCATCACCCGGCCGGCCACCGACACCGTGACCTCCCTCTCCTCACCATTCGGCAGATCGGCATGCTCGGCCTGCAGCGAGGCCATGCGATGGCTGGGCTGGAACCCGAGGGCGTAGGGACCCTGGTTCAGCTCTTCAAGGGTCCTCGCCTTCTCCAGGCGGGTGTCGCGCAGCTCGGACACAACATTCCAGTCAGTCGGGCGCCATCCTGCCCGAGCACAGGTCCCTGCCTCAGCCGATCAGGCGTTGGCTGCCGCCTGGGGCAGATCACCCATGCGCTGGGAGGCGTAGCCGATGCCACGCACTGTGAGGATCAGCTCCGGATTGCGGGGATCGGGCTCGAGCTTGCCGCGCAGACGGGCCACATAGACATCGACCACCCGCAGATCGGCGGCACGACGAGGGGGATAGCCCCAGAGCTGCTCCAGGATCTCCGCACGGGGCACGACCCGACCGGGCTCACGGAAAAGGAGCTCAAGCAGGCTGAATTCGGTGTAGGTGAGTGCAATCCGGTCCGTGCCACGGGTGACCTGGCGGCGGTTCGTGTCCACCATCAGATCTCCGACGCGCATCACACCCTGTCCGGCAGGAATCTCACGGGGTTCGGCGGTGGCCGATCCACGGCCGACGCGTCGCAGGATGGAAGCGATCCTGGCCTCCAGCTCCTTGGGGCTGAAGGGCTTCGGCAGATAGTCGTCAGCACCGAGGTCAAGACCGGCAACCCGCTCGGAAATCGCCTCAAGCGCTGACAGAAAAATGATGGGCACGCAGGACTCAGCCCGCAGCCGCCTGCAGACGGCAAAGCCATCCATCTTGGGGAGCATCACATCGAGAACCACCAAATCCGGTGACTCGTTGTGGAACATCTCCAGGGCTTTTTCGCCATCATCAGCGCAGACCACCCGATAGCCAGCGAGCTGCAGCCGCATCACCAGGACGCGGCGCACGGCAGCTTCGTCGTCAACCACAAGAATGGTGGCCTTCGGCGATTCAGGCGCCTTGGACGCCTCGAGGTCGCTGCGATTCGGGTTGGAGGACCCGCTGTCGGGCATGCGCCAGGCAGATGAAGAAACGCAACCATACCCTTCCGCGAAGGGAAAACACGGCGTAGTCCCGAGGCGAGCGCGCAGGCTTCCGGTTGTCTTAAGGATCGGGCCAGCGGGCTGAGGCGTAGCGATCCCACTGCAGCGCAGCCTCGCGAACGGCCTCATCGCTGCTGATCTGCCCCAGCATGGCCCGCTGCAACTGGGTGTAGATGATGGCCTGAAGACGCTTGATGCCTGGAGTCGACGGCACCAGGACCCTCGCCGTCTCCAGCGTCTGCGCTGAGAGCAGACGGGCGGATCTCACCCGCCGCTCCGCCGGAGAGACCGGCCGCTCCGCCTCCAGTTCGGCCCGCACCTGGGCGAGGGCCTGGCGCGAGGACGGCAGGACCCTGGCTTCACGGGCGAACCGGGCCTGGTTAGGCCCGTCGGTGAGCTGCAGGGCAAAGGCCAGGGCCTCGCGAGGCCGATGGCTCTGCCGCGGCACCGCCAGGGTCATCAGCGCCACATTGGCCGTGCCGTCCTCCCCGGCCAGGGGAGGGAAGGCCTGCGTGACGGCGGCCACCCCGGGCGCATTGGTCTGAATGCTGCGCAGAAATTCAGGCCCTTTGGACAGCACCGCCAAAGCACCACTCTGATAGAGCTCCACCGCGCGACCCTGGCCCTGGCTCACCACCTCGGGGGGCAGCAGACCGTCGCGATAGAGATCCACCCAGAAGGCGAAGGCCCGACGCCCAGCAGGGGAATCAAAGGCAGCCCGCTGACGTGCATCCAGCAGCGTCACCCCCATCTGCACCAATGACTCCAACAGTTCGGCGGAGTCATCGGGCACCACAGTCACGAACAGGGCATGGCGGCCGGTGCGCTCCCGCACCGCGCGGGCAAAGGCAGGCACCTCATGCCAGCGACGCGGGGGTTCCTTCAGGCCGGACTGGGCGAGCAGCTGCTGGTTGACGAGGCTGAGGCGGACCGTGAGATACCAGGGCACGGCGATCTGTCCTGACCTGGCGTCGCGGGCGGCCCGCCACACCGAGGGCAGGAAACGCGATGCGGCATCCTCCGGCAGCAGGGGGGTGAGATCCGTGAGTCCGCCCTTGCTGGCGAGATTGGCGGCGAACGGTGGGTTGAGATTGACCAGGTCGGGAGCCGTGCGGGCGAACACGGCGGCCAGAAGCTTGCGCTCCACCGAGCCCCAGGGCAGATCGGTCCAGCGCACGGGAGCCTGGGGATGCGCCCTGGTCCAGGCGCCGATCACATCCTCCATATAGGTGTTGAATTTCGGTGCCAGCTGCAGCGTCCAGAGCTGCAGAGGCTGATCAGCCCGATGCTGCGGACGGCAGCCGACCGTCAGCAGGGCCGCCATCGCCAGCACCAAAGCCTGAACGCGCCTGCGACCTCGCATCGCTGTCACCGTGACATCGCTCGCGTCATCGTGCCGGATCAATTCGGTGCCCGCCGTCGCCAGAGCAGCAGTTGAAAGGAGGCCAGCATCGGTGCCACCAACCCGGTGATCAACGCCTGGGCCAGGCAGCGATGCCAGGCCCAGTGCTGAAGCAGGGGAGCATCCAGACCCTGGAGAAGCCGCAACTGCAGCCAGAAGCTGATGCCGACCACCATGGCCCCGATCCAGGCGAGCAGGCCCAGGCTGAGGCTGCGCTGAATGGGCTGCCCCCGCCGTCCAAGCCGCCCCCACCACCAACCGAGCAGCACCAGCGCCGGCAGCTGCGTCAGCGCGTCCCCGCCCAGCGCATCCATCACCAGGGCCATGGCCGCACCGGCGATGGCACCGGAGGCAGGGCCGTCAACCAGCGCCCAGGGCAGCAACCAGAGCACGGCCCAGTTGGGAGGCCCACCACTGAGGGTGAGCCAGGCGGGCTGGGCCAGGGTGACCATCGGCACCAGAAGGCCGGAGGCCACAGACAGCGGTTGGGCATAGAGGCGTGCCATCAGCGGGTCTGCACCTGCACCCAGTCGACCGCCTCAGGGGCGGCGATCAACTGCACGACCCCGAGAGGAGCCGGGACAGCCCGACGGTTCAGCGACTGGAGAACGGCGACCGGAAGATTCGGCGGCAGCAAGGTGCTGGCAGGCGACGTGCTCACCAGGTCACCGGGATGGGCCCGGACGTCCTTCTCGATGAACCGCAGCTGCGGACGCGCCGTGCCCACACCCACCAGCAGGGCGTGCTGACGCGTTCTCGGCACCCAGACACCGATCTGACTGCCCGGCGCGGTGAGCAGGCGCACCCGTGCGGTGGTCTGGGTCACGCTCTGGACACGGCCGATCAATCCACCCGGCCCGATCACGGCATTGCCGACGGCCAGTCCCGCCGAGGCGCCTTTGCCGAGCTCCAGCTGCTGCCACCAGCCGGCGGCATGACGGGAAATCACCGCGGCGGCCACCTGCCCCTCCGATCCCTGCTGCCGCAGATCCAGCAACTTGCGCAGGCGGGCATTGTCCTGACGCAGCAGCTCAAGCTGCGCCGCCTGCTCCAACGATGCGGCCGACTGAACCCACTCCCTCTGGGCCGGGCCGGGCCAGAAGGGTCTGCTGAGCAGGGCGTAGGCATCGAGAACACCGGCGCCCTTGCTCCAACGCACCAGCACCAGCAACCCGAGAAGACCCAGCCATGGCCAGAGGCGACGCCCCCCTCGCCAGCGGGACCCTGCCTGCCAGGGGGAGGGACCCATGGGATCAGGCCGTCACGGTGTTGCGGACGTACTCAGGGGTATCGAGAACACGCTGCAGACGCTTGTAGTCCTCCAGAACCTGGCCGCAGCCGTTGACGACGCAGAGCAGGGGATCCTCAGCGATCAGGGTGAAAATGCCCGTTTCGTGGCTGATCAGGTCGCTGATGCCCCGCACCAGGGCGCCACCACCGGCCAGCATGATGCCGCGGTCCACGATGTCGGCGGCAAGCTCGGGGGGTGTGCGCTCAAGCGTGCGTTTCACCGCCTCGACGATCACATTGAGCGGTTCGGCGATCGCTTCCCGCAGATCACCAGCCTGCAGCTGAACGGTGCGCGGCAGACCGGACAGCAGGTGCAGACCGCGCACATCCATCACGGTCTGATCGAATTCGTCATCGGGGAAGGCGGAACCGATCCGGATCTTGATGTCTTCGGCAGTGCGCTCACCCACCACGAGGTTGTGCACTTTCTTGAGATAAACGCCGATCGAATCGCTGATTTCATCACCGGCGACACGCACCGACTCACTGAGCACGGT
>WTHL01000235.1 GCA_011523155.1 Synechococcus sp. PL34863bin_39
CTGTGACGACGAGATCGCTGAGGCGGAGGCCGTTGTGCACCGGCTGCGGATGATGGAGGCGGCCAACCCCGATCTGCGCTGGGGGGACATGGCCGTGCTGTATCGCACCAATGCCCAGTCCAGGGCGATCGAGGAGTCGCTGGTCCGCTGGCGGATCCCCTACGTCGTCGTGGGGGGGCTGCGCTTCTACGACCGCCGCGAGATCAAGGATGTGCTCGGCTACCTCCGCCTGCTGATCAATCCCGCCGACACGGTGAGCCTTCTGCGGGTCATCAATGTCCCCAAGCGGGGCATCGGCAAGACCACAATTCAGCGTTGCACGGATGCCGCCAACCAGCTGGGAATCCCCCTCTGGGATGTGGTGAGCGACCCGGAGGCCGCTCGATCGCTTGGAGGCCGCTCCGCCCGCGGTCTGCTGCAGTTCTGCGAGTTGGTGAACGATCTCAAGCAGCGGATCCACGACACCCCGCCGTCGGAACTGATTCAGCAGGTTCTCGAGAAAAGCGGCTACGTCAGCGAGCTGATCGCCGATGGCACGGACGAGGCCGAGGAGCGGCGCCGCAACCTGCAGGAACTGGTGAATGCGGCTCTTCAGTACCAGGAGGAGAACGACGAAGGCGATCTCGAGGGCTTCCTGGCGTCGGCGGCCCTGGCCAGTGACGCCGACAGCAAGGACACCGATGCGGATCGCGTCACCCTGATGACCCTGCACAGCAGCAAGGGGCTTGAGTTTCCGGTGGTCTGTCTGGTGGGCCTGGAACAGGGCCTCTTCCCCAGCTACCGCTCCCTCGACGATCCCGCCTCTCTCGAGGAAGAACGACGTCTCTGCTATGTCGGCATCACGCGGGCCAAGGAGCGACTCTTCCTCTCCCATGCCAGCGAACGTCGCCTCTGGGGCGGCATGCGTGAACCTGCCGTTCCGAGTGTCTTCCTGTCCGAACTGCCGGAGGCCCTGGTGCAGGGGGATCTGCCGCGCTCAGGTGGGGCTGCGATCCGCCGGGAGCAGCGGCTGGAACGGTTGACCCGCGTGGATCGCCCCCAGCCAGGCAGTGCGCCGGCCAATGCGGTGCGCCGGCGCCAGGCCGGTCCCGCCCCCGGTCGCCATTGGTCAGTGGGCGACCAGGTCCGTCATACCAGTTTCGGCATCGGCGAAATCACCCACACCTTCGGCAGTGGCGAAAAGGTGTCGATTGCCGTGAAGTTTCTGGGTATGGGGCCCAAGATTCTCGATCCCAGGCTGGCTCCGATCGAGCCGGTTGAGTGATCAGCCTGCGAGCAGTCGGCGCAGGGCATCGCTGTCGGGTTGTTGGCTCAGCCCCCAGTAGGGATCGAGCAGGGTCGTCACCGCGTCCTGCTGTGCCTGCCCTGACAAGGTCAGCGCCTGGCGCAGTTCACGGCTGAGTCGCTGCCGCTCGGCCCATTCCGCCTCCTCCTCGGACGCTTTCGCCCTTGGCAGCTTCTGCAGGTTCTGCTCTGCCTGCACGTCGATCCAGTGCAGCCTGTTGCCAAGGGCCGCCCCATACCCCAGATGGGTCCCGAAGGCATTGGTGGCCAGGCCGTCACTCAGCTCGAGCAGGGTGCGCATCGCGTCCAGGAACCAGGGGTTGGAGCGATGCCCGTTGCAGGCCTTGATCCAGCCCTGCGGCAGGGGGAGATGCTCTGGATCCTTCCAGTGGCGCAGCCACACCACCTGCTGGTAGGTCTCGGTCTGCGCGATCGCCTGCACGGCCTCGATGCAGGCCTGCAGATCCATGGTGCGTTCCACCTGGTCCCAGCTGTGGGCCAGGACCACAAGCAGGGTCTTCCCCCACAGCTGTCGCTGCATCGCGAGTTGGGACGCTGACAACAGGGGCCTGGCCAGGCGGATCCAGGGCCCGATCGGGTGGGCAGGCAGGTTGTGGTCTTCGCGCAGCCACTGTGCGCGCCGGGGACCCATGCAGATGTAGCCCCGCCGGGCCCAGGGTTTCGGCTGTTCAAAGCGTGAGCGTCTGGCCACCTTGAGGCCATGCTCAAGCAGAACGGGAAGGGGAGGCCCCACCAGCGGCGACCCTATGAACCGCTTCAGGAGAATGTCGTGGCCGTAATGGTGGGATGAGGGTTCCCGCTCCCGTCGGTTCGGGGTGAAGAAGGCCCGCTTGCTCCCGGGCTCCTGAAACCGGCCCCGGTGCCAGAGGTCGCTGCAGAGGTTCGCCTGCAGCGGTTCCGCCTGATATGCCTGGTGCACCAGGCCTGTCCAGGCCGCGAGTGCGGTCCATTCCGAGCGTGCGACCCGCGTTCCCCCAAGGCTCCGGGCGGTGCCGATTGCGCGCCAACGCAGGTCATCCCGGAGAGCGGACGGAAGCATGACGTTCTGCAGGCCATCTGAAGTTAGGTTCTTGCCAGCGAAGGAGACGGGCGGATGACACAGGTGCGGCTTGGTGAGCTCGCCATCGGCAACAGCTGCCCGATGGTGCTGCTCGGAGGCGTCAATGTGCTGGAAGACGAAGCCTTCGCCCTGCGCTGCGCGGCGCATTACCAGCAGGTCTGCGCCCGTCTTGGCATCCCGCTGGTCTTCAAGGCCTCCTATGACAAGGCCAATCGCTCCTCGATCCACTCCTATCGGGGGCCTGGTCTGTCAGAGGGACTGCGCATCCTTCAGGCGGTCAAGGACCGCTGCGGCATCCCTGTGATCACCGACGTGCACAGCCCGGAGGAGGCAGCAGCAGCGGCCCAGGTGGCCGACATCATCCAGCTGCCCGCGTTCCTGGCCCGCCAGACGGATCTGGTGGAGGCAATGGCCGCCACCGGGCGGGTGATCAACATCAAGAAACCCCAGTTTCTGAGCCCCGAGCAGATGCGCAACATCGTGGACAAGTTCCGCGAGTGCGGGAACGATCAGCTGCTGCTCTGCGAGCGGGGCACCAATTTCGGCTACGACAACCTGGTGGTCGACATGCTCGGCTTCGGGGTGATGAAGGCCCGTTGTGATGATCTGCCGGTGATCTTCGATGTCACCCACGCCCTCCAGTGCCGTGATCCGGGCGGCAAGGCTTCCGGTGGTCGGCGTGCCCAGGTGCTGGATCTGGCCAGGGCCGGGATGGCTGTGGGTCTGGCGGGTCTGTTTCTGGAGTCCCATCCCGATCCCGCCCAGGCCCGATGCGACGGCCCCAGTGCCCTGCCGCTGGATCAGCTGGAGCCTTTCCTGGCCCAGGTGAAGGCGGTGGATGATCTGGTCAAGGGGTTCTCCCCCCTCGTGATCGACTGATCGCGGTGCTGTTGCGGATGCGGCTTACGCTCCTCCCATTGCACTGCCTGTTCTGAATGGCGAGCGTCCAGCCGCTGCCGATTTTCATCGGCTACGACCCGCGGGAGCGGGCGGCCACCAATGTGCTGATCGACAGCCTGTACCAGCACAGCTCCGTGCCGCTCGCGATCACCCCGCTGGTGTCGCCCCAGCTTGAGGCCCAGGGGCTGTACCGCCGCGAGCGGGACCCCAAGCAGAGCACCGCCTTCTCCTTCACCCGGTTTCTGGTGCCCCACCTGATGGGCTATCAGGGCTGGGCCCTGTTCATGGACTGCGACATGCTCTGCCGTGCCGACATCAGGGAGCTCTGGGATCAGCGTGATGACCGCTACGGCGCGATGTGCGTGCAGCACGAGCATGTGCCGGGTGAAACGGTGAAATTCCTCGGCGAGGTGCAGAGCGCCTACCCGAAGAAGAACTGGAGCTCGCTGATGCTGCTCAACTGCAGCCGTTGCACCAAGCTCACGGTGGACTACGTGAACACCGCCACGGGACTCGAACTGCACCGGTTCCACTGGCTCGAGGGAGACCATGAGATCGGTGCCATCGCCGGTGGTTGGAATCACCTCGTCGACGTGCAGGAACGCCCCACGGAGAATGAGAGGCATCCGATGCTCCACTGGACCCTGGGCGGTCCCTGGTTCCGTGAGCAGCGCACCATGGGTGGCCCTCTGGCCGCGGAGTGGTTCAGTGCCCGCGACGATGCGATGAAGCTCTGGGATTGATCGGATGGGAATCGAACGCAGTGTCGTGGCCGTTCCGGCCCGCCTTCAGTCCTCGCGCCTGCCCAACAAGGTGCTGGCTGACATCGGCGGCAAGCCGATGATTCAACGGGTACTCGAGCAATGTGCGCAGGCTGCGGGGCCCGCGTGCGTTGTGCTCTGCACCGACAGCACGGCGTTGCAGGAGGCCGCTCAGGTCTGGGGGTTCCCTGTGCTGATGACGTCCGAGCACTGCACCTCAGGCAGCGAACGGATTGCCTCGGTGGCCGATCAGCTGGTGGGGATGGCCTGGGGGGAGACCAGCACGCAGTGGGATGGGGAGACCCGGGCGGCCCGGCTTGCCGCCACGGCGGTGATCAATGTTCAGGGCGATCAACCCTTCCTGGATCCTGCCGTGGTCACCGCCATGGTGGCGGTGTTCGGTCGCGCGTCGTCGGTGGCCGCCGTGGTCACACCGGTGTATCGCCTCAAGCCGGAGAGCGTTCATAACCCTGCCGTGGTGAAGACGTTGCTGGCGAGCGATGGCCGGGCGCTCTATTTCTCCCGTTCCGCCATCCCCCATGTGCGCGATGTCGATCCCTCCGACTGGCATCAACACACCGATTACTGGGGCCATGTGGGCATGTATGGCTTCCGGGGCGATGTGCTTGCCGCCTGGGATCGCATGCCTCCATCACCCCTTGAGGATCTGGAGCGCCTAGAGCAGCTGCGGCTGATTGAGGCTGGCCACACCATTGCCACCTTCCGCGTGGAGGGAACCTCTCTCTCGGTGGATACGGCCGATCAGCTGGAGCAGGCCCGGCGACTGGCTGCAGGCTGACCCGTCGTGATCACCCGCATCACGGCCAGTCTCAAGCGTCGGTTCGTCGCCTTGTGGTTTCGTCGACGTCTGGGCCGGGCTGGACAAGCTCCTGCCTGTCTGGTGGCCTATCTCCCTCAGCGTCAGCAGGGCTGGATTCTTGATTTTCTCTGGCGGGATCTCTGCGAGCAGCTGAGGCGACAGCCCGGCCCGGCCGTTGGTGTGGTGGCCACTGCGGCAGAGCTGTGGACCCGATCCCGCGGCACTGATCTGATGGTGCTCGCCATGTCGCTGGATGCGCTCAATGCCCTGATCGCGCTTGGCTTTCCGCCGGAACGGATCGTCTTTTATCACACCCATGTGCGCCTCGGCCTGCCGATGCAGAAGCTCGATCTGCTGCATGCGGTGCTGGTGCTCAACGGCTTCGAGGCTGAGCTGGTCGGGATGCGCAAGGTGCCGCGCAGCCGCATCCACCGTTTCCCGGCCGGGTATGACCCCACGCTGTTTGCCCCCCCGGCCTCCGGCAGGCCCCGTTCGATCGATGTGCTGTTTGTCGGCCGTTACCGGAAGGGCACCGATGGCTACTACCACAAGCGCAAGCGGTATGGATTTCAGGTCGCTCTGGCCGAGCGGCTGCTGGCGCAGGGACACACCGTGGCGTTCCTCGGCAGCGACTGGGACTGCTGTGAGTATCCGCTGGATTCGCGCATTCAGATTCTCGAGGAGCCCCATGCCCGCTACGCCACGGTCTATCAGGATGCGCGTCTCGTCTGTTCCGTGGCGGCCCAGGAAGGTGGACCGGTGTCGTTCCTCGAGGGCTTGGCCTGCGGATGCCTGATGGTGTCGGCAC
>WTHL01000119.1 GCA_011523155.1 Synechococcus sp. PL34863bin_39
GGCGGCGCAGCGACCAGCCCACCTGGCGCGCGCAGCCGTAGGCCCCAATCCAGTCAGCGATCTGGCCGTAGGTGACAAGCCGTCCGTAAGGGATTGCCGACACCACCTGATGCACCCGTTGGTCGAACCCCGGAACGGCATGGTGGGATGCTGGTGTGCTTGGACTCACGACGAAACACAATGACGGCCGACAAGGAGCTGATTAAACAGGTCGCGCAGGAGCTTTGGGACACCACAAAGAAGCTGCGTCCTGGCCTGCCGAAGATCGTGCGCTCCCAGCTGGTCCTGAAGGCACTGATGACCATCGGGGATCTCCAGGACCAGCTGCAGGCCGGCATGATTCTGGGAATCATCGCCGACCAGGAACCGGATGAGGAGGAGCAGGGTGGGTCCAACCAGGACGAGCCTGCCAACGAAGAGAATGCAAGTGACACGTCGCGCACCGCTCCTCGCGCCGTTCGCAAACGCTCTGCTGCTCGTTGAACCACTGTGACGCTGCGTCGTTTTCTGATCCTGTTTGCCTGCGGTCTGGTCGTGGCGTTGCTGACCCAGTGGGTCTGGCTGTACTGCGTGCTGGCCGGCTCAGCCCTGCTGGTTGTCATCCAACTGATTCGGGGGTGAAGTCGCATGCCGGTGCTGCAGCGAAGGTTTGAACGCCTGAAGTCGGTGCTCGACGGTCGCATGGCCGATCTGACCGTTCTGCTGGAGCATGTGGAGAAACCGCATAACCTTTCGGCCATCCTGCGCAGCTGCGATGCCGTCGGCGCACTGGAGGCACACGCCGTCAGCCTGAGCGGCCGCCTTCGGACCTTCAACAGCACGGCGCAAGGCAGCCAGAAATGGGTTCCTCTGCACGATCACGCCAACACCGAAACCGCCGTTGCAACGCTGAAAGCAAAGGGGTTTCGTCTTTACGGCACCCATCTGGGCGTCAATGCCAGGGATTATCGGGATTGTGATTTCACTGGCCCCACAGCGTTTGTACTCGGTGCCGAAAAGTGGGGTCTCAGTGAAGCTGCACGCGACCTGATGGACGAGGCGGTGTACATCCCAATGCGGGGAATGGTGCAGTCCCTGAACGTGTCCGTCGCTGGAGCGACCCTGCTGTTCGAGGCGGTCCGGCAGCGACGGGAAGCTGGAGTGCTCCCTAGCCGTGGAGAAGGGTTATCACCCGACCTCTACCAACGGCGGCTGTTCGAATGGGCCTACCCAGAGGTCGCGGAATGGTGCAGTAGCACCGGAAGACCGTATCCGGGACTGAATGCGTTGGGTGAAATTGTGGAAGAGCTGCCTCGCTCTTTGAAACTTCGCTGCTGATCGATCTCGATCGGTCACCGAACAGATCTCTCAGACAGAGGTTTCAGAACGGCATCAAAACATCCTTGCCAGACCGCGACGGTTGGACGACAGGATGATTGCGTCGAGCAGCTGGCAACCGCAAGGCCAACACAAGCGCTGAGACCTCAAGCACGAGGTTGCGACCGACAAACAACACGACAAGACCCAGAGCGATGGCAAGCATCTGCTCCAACAGGCCGATGACATCATCGGGATTCGAACGACCCGACACCCACAGGACAGTTCCCAGAGACAGAAGCACCAGGGTGATCCACCAGGGCATGGCCGCTCACTTCAACAACAGAATTGTGGCGCGAACCAGCCCTCAGAGGTGAGTCTGTTCAAGCATCCGCATCGCTCGGGGCACTGATCCAGCTCTCAAGGCCCTCTCCAAGGAACGACAATCCGAGCACAAGCACGAACATCGCCAGACCGGGGTAAAGGGCAGTCCACCAGACTCCCGTCGGGACGGCCGCCAGAGCCAGATTCAGATCGCCCCCCCATTCAGGGACAGTCTCAGGCAATCCAAGGCCGAGGAAACCGAGCCCACCCAGCACCAACACCGCATCTGCGGAATTCAGCGTGACCAGAACAGGCACCGAGGTGATGACATTCCTCAGCAGATAACGACGCAGGATCCAAAGAGGGCCGGCTCCTAGCGAGCGAGCCGCCATGACAAAGAGCTCGGCCTTCACCTGCGCGGTCTGATTACGAACCACGCGGAAGTACTGAGGGACATACACAACACACAACGCAGCCGCAGCGTTGGGGATTCCGCGTCCGAGCAGAAACGCCAGAACGACCGAGAGCAACAGCACGGGCAAGGTGTAGAGGGTGTCCATGAGGAGAACCAGCCCCCTGTCGAGAGCCCCCCCGAAATAACCGCTCGCCATACCCAGGGGCACCCCGATCAAAAGCGCCAAGGCAACGGCGAGAAGGACGACCTGCAAGGCCACACCACTGCCCTGAAGAGTGCGCACACAGACATCGCGCCCAAGACGGTCAGTCCCGCACCAGTGCTGCCAGGAGGGAGACGCGTAAATCGGATTGTCCAGACCCGCATTGGGATCAGGCAACAGCCCCGCCGCCAACAGCAACGGCGTCAACACAGCCATGACGATGTAGATGGCCAGGATCACAGCACCCCAGCGGGCCATGCGACTGGAAAGATGGCTGGGGGACAAACGGATACGCGAGCAACCAAGCACCATCTTGAAGGCAACAAGACGGCCAGGAAAATCTCAATTGACAAGGGCCCAGCTGGCGAATCGATCCAAACGGTCAAGAATGAGGCGATGAGGACCTCGAATCAATGGCGGGAACACCTGCTGGGTAGCCTGCTGGGTCAGCTCCAACTGGCCACCTACACAGCTGTATTCATCGGATTCAGTGGCGCCAGCATCTCGGGCCTATGGCTGACACAACGCAGTCAGGCGCTCTCCGGCGACTCTGCGCTGCGAATGAATGCCAAACAACTCGAGTCGGAGCTCCTGAATGAAGGATTGCTGGTCTGGTCGGCGGATGACACGGCAGACACACGAGCACAACGAGAGTTAGCGATCCGCAAGACGTTGGTCTGGCATTCGAGCAAATATCACACCCATTGGATCGAGCAGCCGGATGGACGTTTTCTCCTGCCGATCAATCACACCAGAGCCATCGACCCCACACTTCCCAGCAATGTTGCGTCTGTGGTCACCAAACCAGGTGTGGCCGAAACCATGCGAGCCAACGGCTTGGATTACATCGCGATTTTGAATCGCATCTATCCAACGGGTCAAAAGATCTGGAGTACATCTGAAGTCACGACGCTCAAAAAAGCCCAGAGTGCTTTTTTGAATTGGATGATCGTGATCTGGGGAAGCTGCCTTGTCGTCTCCCTCTGGACAGTGAATCGCCTGGTTCGGCGAATCATTCGACCACTGCAGCAGCTGACAGAAGCGTCGGCAGGCCTGACAGCTGAGACCCTTGTCAGCTCGGTGGTGACCATTGACAACGCTCCTCTTGAAGTGAGTCAGCTGGCGAGCACGTACAACGCATTGAGGGGACGCCTTGCGAAATCCTGGAATGACCAGCGCCGGTTTGTCAGCGCAGTTAGCCATGAATTGAGAACACCTTTAACAATCATTCAGTGCTACGTCCACAGCACACTCAAACGCAGCACTAACCTCAGCGAATCGCAACGCAAAGGATTGCGCACCGCAGAAGAAGAGAGCGTTCGGATGCGCTATCTGCTGGATGATCTTTTGGACCTCTCACGCAGCGATTGTGGCCAACTAAAACTGAACAATGAGCCAATGCCCATCGGGTTGGCCGTCCGTGAAGCCGTTGATTTAGCTCGCTGCAGCCTCGATCGCGAGATCAATCTGATTCAACCCCCCGGCAGCGAAGCTCCGGACGCATGGATTGCCCTCGCCGATCCAGACAGATTGCGCCAGGTACTTCTGGATCTTCTTGAAAATGCCCACAAATACTCTGCAGGGGGCGAGCCGATCACCGTGACTCTCAGCGAGGCCAACCACATGGCCATCGTCGCTGTCGCGGACCAAGGGATTGGAATCCCCGAAGATGATCTTGACAAAGTGTTTGAACGCTTCCATCGAGGAGCCAATGCGAGCATCAGCGGTGGCAGCGGCCTGGGCCTTTCGATCGTGAAGATGCTGGTGGAAGCGATGGCCGGCAGCGTGTCGGTCAAGAGCACAGTCAATCAAGGCAGCACCTTCACAGTGATGCTTCCGTTAAGGCAAGATCAGGGTCATGTTGTGACAGACGCGAAAGCAACCAACACATGATTCCCTATCTTCTGCTGTCCTCGCTGCTGATCCCCGTAAATATCTGGGCAGCAATCACACCTCACCTGCACAGCGATCTCTCAATGAGAATCCTCCATGCAGTGTCGGTCTTGGTGCTGCTACCTCTGCTCAACTCGCTCTGGAGGGATCGGCAGAAGATCTCAAAAGTGCCAGCAATCATTCTCGCGGTATTCACGACGATTCTCGCCGTCGTGAATATTCAGATTTCTGCCCAAGGCATGGGAGTTCAATACGGTTGGGTCGGCCATTTGATGCTTGCAGTAGCCGCCTTCAGCGTTGAAATTTACTTTCTAGCCGAAGAACAGGCATCCACACCCTTTAACCCTTAGACCCTTATACAGAGCTATTAAAACAAGGCCTACAGCGACAACCTGCTTCTGACACGTTGTGAAGATCCTGCATTGAGTGACGAATGTTGAGTCGTCAGCTGCTCGATCGTTACTTCAACAAGCTGTAGTCGTGTGTCTTCCGTTGCAGCGAAACCAAGACCGTCACCATCACTCGAAGGGAGGGAATCAAGTAAAACCCGATTCGTCATGACGCCAACGGGGTCAATGCGGCCATCCAATCCATAGGCAGGGCCACAACGCATCAGAACATCTCCTCTCCAAATCGCGGATGGAGCGTTTCCAACGCTGTAGACAATCGCGTGACGAAGAGCGGAAGGATCATCCGGCGATAACGAGATCGCCAACACAGGACGGCGATTCACAAGCGGACAAGACCACAGGCCGGTCGCTTCCGGATTAGCAACCAAGCCATAACCCTGCCGGACATCGGAGCGGATCAGCCTGAGTGCGCGTTGCTGAGCGCGTTCGACCTTGAATCGCGACTGACTGGCCGTGTGAAGCCGCAGTGTCGTTGTCAGAAGAACAACCAACCCCCCAAAGATCAGTGAAGCGAGGGAAGCTGACACGACAAGTTCAAGCAAGGTAAAACCTTGTCGGCAGGCGGAGATCAAACGTCGACAACGTCGTCTCATGAGAAAGGAAGGCAATTTTGACTGTTCACACCAAGCGTTGGATCAGTGCTGTAACGACCTGAACGTGTCACCCCAAGCGGCAGGCTGACGACAACGCAGCTCCGCTTTTGCGATCCTGGATGACTGAACACCACGATCCCGCCATCCAACAGGAGGCCATTGCGGGTGAATCTCAATCGATTCGGAAGATTGGCATGAATCAAAACCCCTGATGAGGCGAGACGTTGCCGCAGCGGCATCCTGGACGCAACACAAGGCTGAAGCGACTCGGGCTCTGGCAGCTCGGATTCGGCTCCATGCACCCATAAGGCACAAGCCTGCTGTGATTTCTCAGCTGACCAACGGGCTCGATCCAGAGCAAGCTGATAATTCAGCGCAGATTGTTCGATCTGGAGATGCCAGTAATCAGAAGAGGTCATATGCAAACCGACAGTGGTCAAAACAGCCAACAATGATGTCGCGACGACCAACTCCAGAAGAGAGAAGCCGTG
>WTHL01000163.1 GCA_011523155.1 Synechococcus sp. PL34863bin_39
TGGAAGACGGCCGTCTGACCGATTCCAAGGGCCGCACGGTCGACTTCAAGAACACACTGATCATCATGACCTCGAACATCGGTTCGAAGGTGATCGAGAAGGGTGGTGGTGGCCTCGGTTTTGAATTCTCCGGTGAAAACGCCGAAGAAAATCAATACAACCGAATTCGATCCCTCGTCAATGAAGAACTCAAGCAGTATTTCCGCCCTGAATTTCTGAACCGCCTCGACGAGATCATCGTCTTCCGTCAGCTGAACCGTGAAGAGGTCAAACAGATCGCCGACATCATGCTGCGGGAGGTGTTCTCCCGCATCGGAGAGAAAGGAATCACACTCACAGTGTCCGATGCGTTCAAGGAACGACTCGTCGAAGAGGGTTTCAACCCTGCCTATGGAGCCCGTCCACTCCGTCGAGCCGTGATGCGGTTGCTGGAGGACAGCCTTGCCGAGGAGGTTCTCTCCGGTCGGATCAAGGATGGTGATTGCGTCGAAGTGGATGTCGATGCAGACAAGAAGGTTGTGGTCCGACACCAAACAACATCAGCAACCGCGACGCCTGAACTTGCCAGTGCCGGCATCTGACCCTCTCAGGCAGGAGTTCCAGACTGCTGTCGCCCGCCATGCCATCGCTCCTGCCCGGGTCATCCGTGGAGAGCATGCTTGGCGGGAGGCACTGCAGCCGGTCGCGGCTCTCTGTCAAAAGCCGGCCTTGCTTGGTCGCAGTCCAGCGACCCATTCCCTTCGCACTGAACTGAGCCAAGACCTTGTGTCCATTGGTCTCGAGGTGTCTGCGTTGACCCTCGTTCACGACTGCTGCGAAGACGACCTGCAACCGCTCGCCCACCAGATCGTTTCCAACAACTGCGATGCGGTCATCGCTGCTGGGGGGGGGAAAGTTCTGGATGCGGGAAAACTGCTTGCTGATCGTCTCGGTCTGCCCTGCATCACTGTTCCGCTGAGCGCCTCCACCTGTGCCGGATGGACAGCTCTGTCCAATCTCTACACACCTGAGGGTGCCTTCATCCAGGATGTGAGTCTCAGGCAGTGCCCCGATCTCCTCATCTTCGATCACGGCTTCCTGCGTCGCGCCCCGAAGCGAACCTTGGCGAGTGGAATCGCCGATGCCCTCGCCAAGTGGTATGAAGCCTCCGTCAGCAGTGGCAGCTCAGACGATGGCCTGATTCAGCAGGCGGTCCAGATGGCCAGGGTTCTGAGAGACCAACTGATGCTCGATTCAGTCGAAGCACTGGCGAACGAAAACAGTGCTGCCTGGTGTCGTGTTGTCGAAGCCTGCGGACTGACGGCTGGTGTCATTGGTGGCCTCGGGGGCGCTCAGTGCAGAACGGTGGCAGCCCATGCCGTTCACAACGGGCTGACCCAGCTCCCTGCAAGCCACGACGCATTGCATGGAGAAAAAGTGGGTTTCGGAATTCTGGTGCAACTTCGCCTGGAAGAACGCCTGGGCGGTCAGCAGCTGGCGGCCCAGGCTCGCAAGCAGCTCCTTCCACTTCTGAAGCAGCTCGGTGTTCCCGTGACACTGCAAGACCTGGGTCTTGGCCGTGCCGGACTTCACGAACTCCAGCATGTCTGTGCATTCGCCTGCCAACCGGGATCTGATCTCCACCACCTGCCGTTCCAGGTGTCAGATCAAGATCTCCTCGAAGCACTGGTGAGCACAGAAAGCGGATGGACGGAACAGGACAGCCAACATCGGGAGACCCTCGCTTGAGCACAAGCCATCTGCTTGAACAGGCAGCCAACGAGCTGCTGGACCCCCAAGCACGTGATCTGGTGGCGGGGCTGACTTGGCAGGCCCTCGATGCACCCGTACCGGACCGCTACCCCGTGATCCGCCAGGGTCAGGGGCCCCTGGTGTTGATGCTGCACGGTTTTGACAGCTGCCACCTTGAGTTTCGACGCCTTGCCCCGCTCCTCAAGGATCGGTTCAGTCTCGTGATCCCGGATCTCTATGGATTCGGATTCTGTCCCCGTCATGAGGACGCGAACGTTGGTCCTGGTGCAGTGCTCAAGCATCTCAGTCAGTTGCTTGCTGTGCTCCCCCAGGACCGACCGATCGGGGTGATCGGTGCCTCCATGGGTGGTGCCGTTGCGATGGAACTTGCCCGACAGCACCCCGACCGCATCAATCGTCTGCTGCTTCTGGCGCCTGCAGGGCTGGATGGCAGGCCCATGCCGCTCCCACCGATTCTCGATCGCCTTGGCGTGTGGTTTCTGAGTCGCCCGGGGGTCCGTCGCGGCTTGTGCCGTCAGGCCTTCGCTGAGCCAGCCACCAGTGTTGGGGACCCTGAGGAACAGATCGCATCACTGCATCTGCGGGTGCCGGGTTGGGGTCGCACCCTCGCCGCCTTCGCCCGCAGCGGTGGATTCGCAGGCTGTGGACACCCCCTTCCAGATCAGCCCTTACGCGTGTTGTGGGGACAGCAGGACCGAATTCTCAGGCCGCCGCAGAAACGCGCGGCGCTGGCACTTCTGGGTGAGCGACTGGAAGAGGTTCCCAACTGTGGACATCTTCCCCATCTCGATCAACCTGAACGCGTGGCTGAGACGTGGCGATCGATGGACGCAATGGCATGACCGACACCCCATCCACATCCGGTCCTCTACTTCAACTGCTGGCGAACGGCCTCAGTCTCTGGATCCGCAGCCAATGCGATGAAGTCGGCGATCTGAATCTTGGCCTGAACGGGTCAGCCCTGCAGTTGCTCCGTGGTCATCTCAAGGGCGTCACCCTCGCTGGAAGGTTCGTGACCTTCCAGGGGTTGCCAATTCAGCGGGCAGAGCTGCGCAGCGGTCCTCTGGATCTGAACATCAAACCCAGCCAGCCAGGGCAGATGCTTCAACTCCAGAACAGTTTCGACATCAGCGGAAGCGTCGTGATGCGAGGCAGCGACCTCAACCGGGCGCTGCTCACGCAGCGCTGGCGCTGGCTTGGTGATTGGTTGGCGGAACAACTGATGGGTCTCTCCACCCTCGGCAACCTCGAAATTGCCAACGACACACTGGTGCTGACGTCGCCCCTTGTCAGCCAGGGGGAGGTGGTGCGAAAGGAATTCCGCCTTGATGCCGCCGAGGGCACCCTGCGCATCACCCGATTCAACGACGACAGTTGCGTCCTGCTCCCCATGGATCCCAACATCCGCATCCTGGAGGCCCATCTCAAGGCAGGGCAATTGCATCTCGTCGGTCAAGCGGCTGTCACCCCCTGACGCGGGGGCGATCCATCACCGATACAACTGGGGGAGAAGCAGGGTCACGGCGTAGTACACAACGGCCGGTGTGAAGAGATAGCTGTCGATGCGGTCAAGGATGCCGCCATGGCCAGGGAGCGCATCACCGGAATCCTTCAGTCCCGCATCGCGCTTCATCATCGACTCGGTCAGATCGCCGACCAGGGCGAAAAGTGCGACGAGCGCGCCCAGCAGTCCACCGGTGCACCAGGCCAGTGGCCACTGCATCCAGGCAGCGAACACCACACCAACAAGGACGCCGGCCAGCAGACCGCCGATGGCACCCTCGATGGTCTTCCCCGGGGAAATGGGAGACAGGGGAAGACGACCGAAGCGACGGCCGATCAGATAGGAACCGATGTCGCTGGCGACAATCATCAGACAGGCCATGAGCGTGATGACAAGACCGGCCGACAGCCCCTCGGAGCCCGAATTCAGAAGTTCAGGGCTGCTGAGCTGACGCAAACGCAGCCAGTGACTGGGCAGATATCCCAGATAGAACAACCCGAAGATTGAGGATGCGATGTCTGCGATGGAGCCGGTGATCGGCTGCAGGAGCAACCAACCACAGATGGCAGCTCCGGATAGAGGCAACACGGCGGAAGCCAGATGGGAAGGCAAGCCACCTGTGAGATCCCACTGCGTACTGATCAGCAACAGCTGGCAGGCCACAAGGGTGGTTTTTGTCGCGGGCCGAATCCCCGTGCACTGAGCCATCCGAAAAAACTCGAGCAGGCCGAGATGCACGATCACTCCCAGGGCCACAGTGAACCACCAGCCCCCCAGACCCACGACAACCAGTCCGAACAGGCCAGCCGCCAGACCACTGATCACGCGCTGCCTGGAGACGGTCTGCATCGCCTGACCTTCAGGCCACAATCTTCACCCTACTGCTGATCTGACCAGGCCAGAGACGACATTGACGCTCAAGCCAGTGCGCTCGCGCGGAATCCAACTGTTCGCCTGGAATCAAAAGGGGAATGCCCGGTGGGTAGGGGCAGACCAGCTGTGCAGAGACAGCACCAATCGCGTCCGTCCAGGACACATCGCGGCTTGAGGAGGCCCAGGCTTCAGCAACCGGCATGACTGTGGTGGACAACAGAGGCAGGGGTGCCGGCTCAAACAGAGGCAGGGGGTCGCGCAGTCCTGCAGACTCCCGCAACTGATGCCAGCGCCGCTCTATCAATCCCACCAAACGCGATCGGGGCGCGAAGCCGAGGCAGAACGTCAGACAACCGGGCTCCGGGAGTTCAGCCACCAGACCTCGATCCATCAACCATTCGTCCGCATCAAGACCATTGACACCAATCGCGGCCGTGTGAAGGACCAGGCGGAGAGGGTCCGTCGTCGCAAGCAGGGGCAACTGACGTGCTCGCAGCGTGTCGCCAAGCGCACGTGCCCACTGGAGCCTGCGACTCAGGGTTCGGCGACCTGAACGTGACTGCCAATCGGCGAGGGACGCCTCACAGGACGCCAGCAACAGGGCACTGGGGCTGGTGGTCTGCAACCAGCCCAATGTCCGCTGTACGGCCGCAGCATCAACGCGCTCACCCTGAAGCCATAGAACGGCTGTCTGGCCAAGACCGGTCGACGACTTATGCAGCGAATGCACGACAAGATCAGCTCCCGCATGCAGTGCAGAACGAGGCAGCCCCGGATCGACCCGAGGCAGAAAATGAGCGCCATGCGCCTCATCAACCAGCACAGGAAGGCCGTGCTGATGAAACGCCTGAATGAGCGGTGAGGGGTCCGTTGCGTATCCGTGATAGGTGGGTTGAACCATCACTGCTGCAACAGGGTGATCCCCCTGCCCGCCGAGGGAGGCCAGGACCCTGCTGATCCACGAGAGATCAAAGGCGTCGACATGACCTCGATCCTCAAGAAAGGGCAGGTCGAAAAGAACGGGCCTGAGTCCTCCGAGGGCGCAGGCCTGGATCAGGCTGCGGTGCGCATTCCTGGGAACAAGCACGGCCTCCCCTGGCTTCACCATCGCAAGCAGGGCGGCCTGCAGCATCCCGCTTGCACCATTGACGCCGTACCAGCAATGCGTGGCTCCGTAGGCCTCCGCTGCCCAGGCCTGACTCTCCTGCACGGCCCCCTCAGGCTCGAGAGGTCCGCCGATCTCTGGCAATTCAGGAAGGTCCCAGGTGCCTGGACGGGATCTCAGCAAACGCTGCAGTGCCCTTGGCAGCCCTGGCCCGCCTCCATGGGCGGGCAGATGAAGCCTGCCGCCACGAGGACGCTGCAGCATCGGCAACAGAGGCGTCCGCACAGCGTCATTAGAGGGGCTCTCCATCATTGAGCAGGGCTCACCCGACTGCAGAAGGATGCCTAGATTCTTGGCGAAATTCCCCACAGGGC
>WTHL01000004.1 GCA_011523155.1 Synechococcus sp. PL34863bin_39
CCCTCCTCCCCCCTCCGCATCCATGGCCCGTCGTCATCTGCTCGAGTTCGAGAAACCTCTTGTCGAACTTGAGCAGCAGATCGAGCAGATCCGCGAGCTGGCACGGAGTTCCGAAGTGGATGTCAGTCAGCAACTGCTGCAGCTCGAGACCCTTGCCGCGCGCCGCAGGGAGGAGATTTTCTCGAATCTGACGCCCGCGCAGAAAATTCAGGTTGCGCGCCACCCCCATCGTCCCAGCACCCTGGACTACATCCAGATGTTCTGCGATGAGTGGGTCGAACTGCATGGTGACCGCCGCGGCAGTGACGACCAGGCCCTGGTCGGCGGTGTTGGGAGGCTCGGGGAGCGTTCCGTTCTCCTGATCGGCCATCAGAAGGGACGGGACACGAAGGAGAACGTGGCCAGGAACTTCGGCATGGCCACGCCGGGCGGCTACCGCAAGGCGCTGAGGCTGATGGATCACGCGGATCGCTTCAACCTGCCGATCCTCTCCTTCATCGATACCCCAGGGGCCTATGCAGGTCTCCTCGCTGAAGAACAGGGCCAGGGGGAGGCGATCGCCGTGAATCTCCGGGAGATGTTCCGCCTGCGTGTTCCGATCATCGCCACGGTCATCGGTGAAGGTGGCTCCGGCGGGGCTCTGGGGATCGGTGTGGCGGACCGGCTCCTGATGTTCGAGCACAGCGTGTACACCGTTGCCAGCCCTGAGGCCTGCGCCTCGATTCTCTGGAGGGATGCCGCCAAGGCTCCTGAGGCAGCGGCCGCTCTGCGGATCACCGGCCCCGACCTCCGCAGTCTTGGGGTCGTCGATGAGGTGCTGCCTGAGCCTGCCGGTGGCAATAACTGGGCACCGCTTCAGGCCGGCGCGGTTCTACGCGAAGCGATCGAGCGCCATCTCGATGACCTGGAGGCCCTCAGCGACAGTGAGCTCAAGGATCAGCGCTATCGCAAATTCCGGGCCATGGGACGCGTTCTCTCCTCCAGCGCCCCGGAGAGCGACCTGGCTGTCTAAGGTCTTTCAGTTTGTCGAGACTCCTTGCCCTCTGTTCTGATCACCGGGGCGTCCCGCGGCATCGGCCACGCTGCTGCCCTGGCCTTCGCCAAAGCCGGTTGGGATCTGCTGCTCCTGTCGCGTAGCGAGGCAGCCCTCCAGTCTCTGACTGCGGAGCTGTCGAGCACCGGTCGCAGAGTTGTCCATCAATCCTGTGATCTGTCTGATCCCTCAGCGATCGCACCCGCCGTTGAGCAGTTGCTCAGTCACGGTCTTCACCCCTCCGTTCTGATCAACAACGCAGGTGCTGCTTACACGGGCGACTTGCTCGAGATGCCCCTGGACCGTTGGCAGTGGCTGCTGCAGCTCAATCTTTCGAGCGTGTTCCAGGTTTGTGCCGCCGTTGTTCCAGGCATGCGCGGTGCCGGTGGTCTGGTCATCAATGTCAGCAGCCATGCCGCCCGGAACGCATTTCCGGGCTGGGGGGCCTACTGCACAACCAAGGCAGCCCTCGCCAGCTTCACCCGCTGTCTGGCCGAAGAGGAGCGCGGGAACGGGATCCGGGCCTGCACCCTTACCCTCGGCGCCGTCGATTCATCCCTCTGGGATTCCCCCACAGTCGACAGTTCCTTCGATCGGCGTGCCATGCTGCCAAGAGAACAGGCGGCTGATGCACTTCTTCATCTTGCGCAGCAACCCGCAACGCAAGTGATCGAAGACCTCACGCTCATGCCCGCGATCGGCGCTTTCTGACTTCGCCTCCACGATGACTTCAACGCTTCCAGCCACATCCAATGACCTCAGTGGCGGCAAGGCTCAGGAGCCGGCTTCCGTGGTTCAGACCGTGTCCGCTCAGATCGCCGCACGTCTGAAATCAGCAGGAACCTCGTTCCTGGCGAACGACAACATCGCTGACTTCATCCTCCCCGGCGAGCTTCAAGCCCTCGAGGCCGAGGTGGGAGATCGCGTTCGTGACCTGCTGCGCGCCCTTGTGATCGATATCGAGAACGATCACAACACCCAGGAAACAGCCGAGCGTGTTGCTCGCATGTACCTCCACGAGGTGTTCAAGGGTCGGTACCACCAGCAGCCGAAGGTGGCCAGCTTCCCCAACGTCAAGGAGCTGGATGAGATCTACACCGTCGGTCCGATCACGGTGCGCTCAGCCTGTTCCCACCACCTGGTTCCGATCATGGGGAACTGCTGGATCGGGATCAAGCCCGGCAGCCGTGTCATCGGCCTGTCCAAATTCACCCGGGTCGCCGACTGGGTGTTTTCACGCCCTCACATCCAGGAAGAGGCCGTGATGATTCTGGCTGATGAAATCGAGAGGCTTTGCGAACCCAAGGGGCTTGGCATCATCGTCAAGGCGCAGCACTACTGCATGAAGTGGCGCGGAGTGCGTGAACCGCAAACCAGCATGGTCAACTCTGTTGTTCGTGGTGACTTCCGTCACGACCCCAGCCTCAAGCAAGAGTTCTTCGAACTCGTGCGTCAGCAGGAAGCGCTCCTGAGCACCTGATCGGCGTTGGGACCACACCAAGCAAGCTGCGGTCCCTTTCATTTCAGATGCCTCCTGGTCTGAAGGAGGCGTCAGTTCACTGTTGGGTGGCGTCGATCAGGTCCCGCACCTTGGTGAGGTCTTTTACCCCCGGCGCCGTCTCCAAGCGGCTGGATGCATCGAGGCCGTGGGGACGCAGGGTGCTAAGCAGTTCCGGAATCCACTCCGCACTGATGCCTCCGGCCAGCCACCAGGGCAATCCTGCCGGACACTCCCGATCCAGATGTTCAAGCCAGCTCAGGTTGAGGCGGTGGCCTGTTCCGCCCAGCTGATCGGGACTCCAGGCATCGAGCAGCAGGGCATCCACAGCGCTTGCATAGGCATTGATCGATGCGAGGTCTTGCGGACCACGCACCCGAAGCGCTTTCCACCATCGGGTCTGCGGATGGCGGCGGCGAAGGGTGGCGCAGCGCTCCGCATCTTCACCACCATGCAACTGGACCACCGATGGTGCTCCCGGCCCTGAGAGCGCTGCATCCAGTGCCTCGTCATCGAGGTCAGCCACGACCCAGACCCTCGCCACCTGGGGATGCTGCCGCTCCAGGTGGCTGAACAGCTCCCGGCGCCTTTTGTCCGGCACAAAGCGGGGCGAGGACTCCACGCCGATCACCCCGATGGCCGAGGCCCCCAGAGAGGCCACCGCATCGGCCTGCTCTCTGGAGGTGAGTCCGCAGATCTTCACGGCAACAGTTGAATCAGTCATGGCTGGTCATGGCGGCCGCATCGATTGCAGTTTCTAGGATTGGCTCAGGTGGGCCCATTTGAGCCCTGGAGGAGGAGTCCCGTGGGTGAAGGCTGGCAGCTGATGCGCATCCGGGGTATTCCCCTCCGGGTGCATCCCAGTTGGTTTCTGATCGTGTCCCTGATCACTGTGGTAGCCCAGCCCAACTGGTCGGCTGTTCCTGCGGTGCAGGCTCTCGGGATCTGGAGTTCCTGGATTCTCAGTCTGCTCACGGCGCTCCTCCTGTTCGTCTCGGTGCTGCTCCATGAGCTGGGTCATTCGCTGGTCGCCCTGCGGGAGGGCGTGAAAGTGCGCAGCATCACCCTGTTTCTTCTTGGCGGTGTCGCCAGTGTGGAGAAGGAGTGCGCCACGGCGATGGGTGCATTCCGGGTCGCCGCTGCAGGCCCACTGGTGAGCCTTGTCCTCGGGGGGGGGCTGCTGCTCAGCGTTCACGGAGCGTCTCACCTCAGCCCGATTCTCGGTCGTCTGGTGTCCGAACTCGCGGTGGTGAACATCGTGCTGGCTCTGTTCAATCTGCTTCCTGGCCTTCCTCTGGATGGAGGCCTGATTCTCAAGGCACTCGTCTGGCAGGTCACGGGCAGCCAGCGGCGTGGGATTCAGGTGGCCACGGCCACGGGCCGAGCCCTGTCGTTGTTCGCGATCTTGATGGGGGTCTGGCTCTTTCTTGCCAAGTCCGGAGGCATCGGTGCGTTCTGGTTGGTGATGCTCGGCTGGTTCGGGCTCAGCGCGTCCCGCAGTCAGACGCAGGTGCTGATGCTTCAGAAGGTGCTGCGGGATCTCAGGGTTGAACGTGCAACGGCTCGCCGCTATCGCGTGCTTGAGGCGGATCAACCACTCCGCCGCCTGAGTGAGCTCCGTCTGGGTGGTCAGGAGGGGATCGTCGATGATGCAAGACCGGCTGATTGGGTTCTGGTGACCCGTGGAGGGCGCTGGATCGGCACCGTGGATGATGCGCCGCTGCGGGACCTGCCCGTGCAGCAATGGGATCGGCAGACTCTGGCCGATCATCTTCAGCCGCTCGACTCCTTGCCCTCGATTTTGGAAACGGAGCCGTTGTGGAAAGCAGTACCGGCCCTGGAATCGAGCCCACAGGGGCGCCTGCTGGTGATCAATCGTGCCGGTCTTCCCTGCGGAACGCTGGAACGGGGCGATGTGGGGGAAGCGGTCCTCAAAGCCCTGAACCTCCGACTCCCTGCACCCATGCTCGAAGCCGCACGGCGCCAGAACGGCTACCCCTTCGGTCTGCCTCTGGTGCAGGCTGTTGCCTCCATGCAGGCCTCCGGACTTCTGGATGAGGAGCCCGGCGGTCAGAGGCCATGAGTCAGAGGCGATACAGGGATCTGCGCTGCTCCAGTTCCTGCCATTCCTCCGGGCTGAGGTCCCGAATGGCCCACCGGCAGTGAGGCCACAGCGTCTGGATGCTCTCCTCCAGCGCCTGGATGATCCTGCTCCGTGCCGGAGCCGCCCAGGGCGGGGATGGTGAGCTGCCGAACACGCTCCGCCAGAGCTCTGCCGGTGGCGTCAGCAGGATCTCGCCATGCTGGAGGAGATGGCCGCGCCGCCAGAACTGGGCACTGCCGATGCGCTTGTGACCGGATGCATCGACCAGATCGGCCCTGGTGGCACTGCCGAAGCAGTTGGTCTGGCCACCCATGGCTGTCTCCTGGCCGGGATGCAGCGGCAGGCCGAGATGCTCGAATGCTCCCATCAGCCACTCAGTGGTGCGGCCATAGGCTTCACGGCGACCCCGTGGTGCATCAGGCCAGACCAGGGCATAGGTCAGGCCAGTCGCATGGAGCACTGCGCCACCCCCGCTCGGACGTCGGACCCGTTTCAGCTGTCCCTGCTGCTCGAGGGTGAGCCATTGATCGTCGCTGACCCTCTGATGGTGACCCAGGGACAACCAGGCCCCCGGCCAGGTGTAGAAGCGCAGGATTGGACCCGTCATCCTGCCCGTCACGCACTGGTCGAGCAGCCAGGCGTCGAGAGCCATCTGCAGCGTCCCCTCCAGATGCATCTCCGGCAGACGCCACCCCGGAACGGTCGGGGTCGGCCGGCAGGATGCGTTCATCGATTGGTCGCACATGGAGCTGGGTGATCTGCTGGTGGCGGTGCCTCTCGGGCTCCTGGCAGGCGCCCTGGCAGGCCTGCTGGGCATCGGCGGTGGTTTGATCTTCGCGCCGCTGCTGCTCTGGATGGGGCTTTCTCCGCATCAGGCCCTGGCCACAAGCACCTTCGCCATTGTTCCCACGGCG
>WTHL01000246.1 GCA_011523155.1 Synechococcus sp. PL34863bin_39
CCCCCAGTTGCGTCTGGCCCGGGGCTGGGGTTTCCAAGGGGATGCCGACACCGCCTGGCTGGAGGCCCTCAGCGCGCTGCTCGATCAGCATCATCCTTACCCCTCACTGGTTCATGGCGATCTGTGGGGGGGGAATGCCGGTGTGTCAGCGGATGGCCGCGGCGTGATCCTGGACCCTGCGTGCTGGTGGGCTGACCGGGAAGTTGATCTCGCCATGACCCACCTGTTCGGGGGATTCTCGAGGTCGTTCTATGACGCCTACATGCAGGAATGGCCCCTCGATCCAGGAGCCTCCGAGCGGATTGCGATCTACAACCTGTACCACCTGCTCAACCACGCCAATCTGTTCGGCGGAGGGTATCAACGGCAAAGCGTCGAGGCCATCCGCCAACTGCAACGTCGGTTGGGCTGAATTCAGCCGAGGTATTCCTTGCGAAGCGTCTGAACCTGGGTCAGAAGTGCCGTGCGCTTGTCGCTGGTGGTGAGGTTCTTCCAGCTCCACTGACCGACGACCACGACACCGAGCAGTTCGAGCAGGCCGGGGACCACAGGCAGCAGATTGATGGTGTCGAGAATGCCCTTGATCAGGATCTGCGCCACGATCACCGCAGCGAAAATACCGACAACCTTGCCGATGCGGCCCACCTGGCTCCAGTCGACCTGATCGAGGGTTTCGTTCACTTTCCCGAGCACTTCGCTGTAGCGCTCGGTGAAATTGACGCTTTCAGCGGAGTCGCCAGCAGGGGTGGCGTCGGCTGTTACGGGGTCTTTGACCGCAGTGCTGTCCTCAATCATGAACGTGTGTTGCAAGCCAGATGTGGGTTGAGCGTATCGGTCAACCGGCCAGGACGCCATGGCTGCTGACGTTCGATGCCGATGTGCTGATGGTTCTGGACCGCACGCTCCGTGCCGTGCATCCCCAGGAGGGCTGCGGGCTTCTGATCGGTCATCGGCATGTGGATGGTTGGTGCCTTCGCACGGTCTGGCCCTGTTGCAATGTCTGGACAGCCGGCCTGGATGCGCTGCCTGAATCAAGCGGCCCGGCTTCGAGTGGGTCGATGGAGCTGTCACGCTGCACGCGATTTCTGGTCGATGCGCGTGAGCAATTGCATGCACAGCGCTGGGCCCGGGCGCGCGGGTTATCTGTGATCGGAAGCGCCCATTCCCATCCAGCTGGTGATGCCGTGCCGTCAAGAACGGATCGACGTTGGGTGCGGGAACCGGGGCTGATGATGATCCTCGGCGCTGATCAGTCCATCCGCGCCTGGTGGCTGGAACCAGAGGTCCTTCCCAGGACATCGGTGGTGCAAGACACTGGCTGAAGATGCCTTCTGCTTCGCTGTGCCCAGCGACCCTATGGCCGGCCCGGACTCCATGCCGGACCTGACCTCCGAGGAGCGTGCCCGCTATGCGCGCCATCTCACCCTTCCGCAGGTGGGGCTGGAGGGTCAGCGACGCATCAAGGCCGCGTCTGTGCTCTGTATTGGCAGTGGTGGACTCGGCTCACCCCTGCTTCTTTACCTTGCAGCGGCTGGTGTCGGTCGCATCGGCATTGTTGATTTCGATGTGGTGGATGCCTCCAACCTGCAGCGACAGGTGATCCATGGCAGCAACACCGTTGGACAGACGAAAACGGCGTCGGCCCAGGCTCGCCTTCGTGATCTGAATCCCCATTGCCACGTGGAGACGCACAATCTCCGCCTCACCGCCGACAACGCCCTGACTCTTGTCGCGGCCTACGACCTGATCTGCGATGGCACGGACAACTTCCCGAGTCGCTACCTGATCAATGATGCCTGCAGCCTCCTCGGTAAGCCGTTTGTGTATGGCTCGGTGCAGGGGTTTGAGGGCCAGGTGAGTGTCTTCAATCTGACGACTTCGAGTCCGAACTACAGAGACCTCGTGCCTGAGCCGCCTCCTCCTGGTCTGATTCCGTCCTGCGCTGAGGGCGGCGTGCTCGGGGTGATGCCGGGACTGATCGGCGTGCTTCAGGCGACTGAGGCGATCAAGGTGATCACAGGTATCGGGAAGCCCCTTGATGGGCGGTTGCTGCTGGTGGACGGGTTGACGATGCGCTTCCGGGAGTTGCGTCTTGCTCCGATCCCAGGCAGGGCTGCAGTGGAGGAACTGATTGACTATGAGGCGTTCTGTGGCGTGTCGGACGCCCATTCAGAGGATCCAGTTGCCATGGACAGCATCAGCGTTGTCGAACTCAAGCATCGGCTGGATGCAGGGGAGCCGCTGGCGCTTGTCGATGTCCGCAATCCGCCGGAGGCCGAGGTGGCGGTCATCCCTGGTGCGGAGCTGATTCCGCTCTCAGCCATCGAGAGTGGTGAGGCGCTTGAGCGGATTCGCGCACTCGCATCCGAGGCAACGCTCATCGTGCACTGCAAGCTTGGCGGCCGCTCCGCCAAGGCGGTTCAACTGCTGCAGAACCATGGAATCGCTGCCGTCAATGTGAGCGGAGGGATTGATGCCTGGTCACGGGAGGTTGATCCCTCCGTCCCCCGGTACTGAAAGGCCCCGGCAGCGACGCCAGTGCTTGCAGCCCCTCAGTAATCCACGCCCCGCTTCAGGTCGACTCCCTGTTCGGCGTAGTGCTTGTGGCACACCATCTCAGAGTAAACACTGGCGAGGTCGAAGTAGGCCGGAGGGTTCTTGCAACGTCCGGTAATGATGACCTCTGTTTCAGCTGGTTTGCGGAGCAGGGTCTGCATGATCGGCTCCACGGGAAGCAGTTCCAGATCCACGCTGGGATTGAGTTCGTCGAGGATCACGGTCTTGTAGAGCCCGCTTGAGATGGCGGCCCTGGCAATCTCCCAGGCCCGCTCCGCTTCCACGTAGTCGATCGGTTCCTGCTGGCCCCGCCAGACGATCGCATCACGGCCTGATCGCAGGTGATCGACCAGATGGGGGTAGCTCTCGCGTAAGGCTGCGATGGCGGCATCTTCGGTGTATCCGCTTCCACCCTTGAGCCATTGCAGGATCAGCACACGATGGCTTTTGTCCTGGCTGATGCCCCTGCCGATGGCCTGCAGTGCCTTCCCCAGGGCACTGGTTGATTTCCCTTTGCCTTCGCCGGTGTAGATCTCAATGGCACCCTGGGCATCAAAGCGCAGGCTGTCCTCATTTGGATCAGGCCGCCGGTGTGCGCGCATTTCCGAATGCAGATCCGCCATCTGAACCAGAGAGCGTGGGGCGCCCCGACCGGTCACGATGATCTCCATTCCCTCCGGCCTGGCCTGCAGACTGCTGACCACGTCCTCGATGTCCAGGAGTCCGAGATCCAGAACGGGGTTCAGCTCGTCGAGCACCACAACGGAATAAAGAGCGCTCGCAATCGCTCCTTTGGCGATATCCCAGCCCCGCTGCGCCTCCTGCCGATCGAACCGGGTGATGTCATCGGCACCGAAATGTTCCCCCCGTCCCGTGCGCACCTGATCAATCAGATGGGGAAACCCCTGCTGAAGGGCCTCGATTGCCGCATCTTCGTCATAAGCGCGGCCCGGCCCCTTGAGAAAACGGAGCAGGAGCACGCGGGTGCGGCGCTGTTCACAGATTCCAAGGCCGATGGTGCGGAGCACGACTCCGAGAGCGGCCTGACTTTTGCCTTTTCCCTCGCCGTCGTAGATGTGGAGTTGACCGTGGCTGCGCTCCCGGCTGTCCGCGGCGGTCACGATGCCGACGGCTGGTCTGCGATTGCCTGCCATGGACCAACCTTGAGCATCCGGAGCTTACCGAGTGCGGGCCGGATCCGGGCGTTTCCGTGGGCGCTCAATCAGCTTTAGCCTGCTGGGACTCGGTTCAGATCATCCGTGCGCGACGTTCGCCTGATGCAGACCGACGCCGAAGGGGAAGGCCGGGTCTTCCGTCTGCTCGAGCCCCTCAGTCAGCTTCAGCATCAGAAACTCGATCGGCTGCGTGCCGTCATGCGGAGCCATGGCCGGGTCTGTGTCGCCTACTCGGGTGGGGTGGACAGTGCTCTGGTGGCCACCATCGCCCAGGAACAACTGGGGGGCCGGGCGACAGCCATCACGGGGGTCTCCCCCGCTCTGGCGCCGCATCTGTTGAAGGAAGCCAGGCTGCAGGCTGTCTGGCTGGGAATCCGTCACCAGGAGGTTCAGACCCAGGAACTTCTTGACCCCTCCTACAGCAGCAATCCCATCGACCGCTGCTACGCCTGCAAGCGGGAATTGCACCGGCACCTGGCTCCCCTCGCCAGTGCCGCTGAGGGTGCGCAGGTGCTGGACGGGGTCAATGCCGATGATCTCAGCGACCATCGCCCCGGCATTCAGGCTGCCCGGGAGGCCGGGGTGTGCTCTCCCCTCGCCGATCTTGCGGTCAGCAAGGAGGAGGTCCGGTCGATCTCTCGCGCCCTGGGCCTTCCCTGGTGGGATAAGCCCGCTCAGCCCTGCCTGGCTTCGCGTTTCCCTTACGGAGAAACCATTGATGCGTCGCGGCTTGCCAGGGTTGCTGAGGCGGAAGCCTGGTTGCTTGACCATGGCTTCCCTGAAGTCCGGGTGCGCAGTCAGGGATCGTCGGCGCGGATTGAAGTCCCCGCCGATCAGATCGTGACCCTCTCCCAGCACCCTGATCGCAGCCTTCTGGTGAAGACCTTTCTGAATCTTGGTTTCACGGCCGTGAGTCTTGATCTGGAGGGGCTGATCAGCGGCAAATTGAATCGGGGCTGAGTTGGGCCGGTTTCAACAATTTCCATCCCTTCTTGGGCATGCCTGATCGCAGCCATCAAAAAGCCCCCAGATCCTGATGCGGATCCGGGGGGCTCTGAGGTCTTGGGAGGGTGTGGGTTCAGACCGCGGCAGCCATCAAGCGAGGATCACGCGGAGCCGTCGCGATGGCAGCCGGTGTTTCGCGCAGGAAGCTCTTCAGCTGGTGATGTTGGGCACTGAGGGCGCAACGCAGCACGTCACAGGCCCGCTCGGGCATGGTGTGGTCACCGCAGGTGAACACATCAACGGCGGCATAGCCGCTTTCCGGCCAGGTGTGAATGGAGATGTGGGATTCAGCCAGGAGGGCCAGTCCAGTCACACCCTGCGGTTCGAAGCGGTGGGTGATCAGATTGAGCAGGGTGGCGCCAGCGCTCTTGGCTGCTGTTGTGATGGCGTCCCTGAGGAAGACTTCGTTGTCGAGCTTGTCCTGGTCGCAGTCGTAAAGCTCGAGAATGCAGTGTTTCCCCACCATGTCGGTGGCACTGGGTGTGGTGGAACTGAGGGCCGAAGTGGTGTCTCCGCCGCCCCATCCCGGGTTGGGATGCAGGCAAGACAGGTTCTGCTTCATCAGGATGAAGATGAAAAGAGTTTGAAACGTTAGCTCACATTTGCTTCAGGATTCAATGTGCCGGCATCAAGCAGCTGCGAATGACGGCACCACTCGCCCTCGAAGGCATCGAGGTGCGTGGCACTGACCAGGCACTGGTGGTTGTCGCCGACGGCCTCGAGCAGCGTCAGCTGACGCTCGGGATCCAGCTCCGCCAGGACATCGTCGAGCAGGAGCA
>WTHL01000018.1 GCA_011523155.1 Synechococcus sp. PL34863bin_39
GGATAGGTTCGATCACCTCAGCCAGATCCTCCCGTTGACCCCGGTTGACGGCCTCAGGATTCCGTCCTCCGGACCAGTGCATCAGCCAAAGCGTTCCTGCGAGGGTGATGGCCATGAACAGGCCCGCCTGCAGCCCGAGTGGCCATGAACCGAGCGCGGTGAGAACCGACACCACCAGCGCTGCAAGGGCTGCGAAGATCAGGCCATCGAAGCTGGGTTGCGCGAGTTCAAGGACCAGCAACACGGCGGCCACCAGCAGCCAGATCAGGGGAACCCAGAACGCAGCCATCACCAATGGGCAGGGAGATGGTCCCACTTTGCTGGCGATGTCGCTCTGTGGGGATCCGGTTGTTTGCGATGCGCACCATCCGTAGGGTCAGCGCAGATGTCACTGAGCCGTGGAAGCGATTCTCAGCCTGCCTGCCCTGGTTCTGCTCGCCGTGCTGGGGACAGGCAGCGTCAAGGTCACGAGCGGCGGCCGCTCCCGCCTGGTGGAACGGCTGGGGAAATTTGATCGCGAGCTCCAGCCCGGTCTGTCTCTCGTGCTCCCTGTTGTGGAGAAGGTGGTGAGCCACGAATCTCTCAAGGAACGGGTTCTCGACATCCCCCCACAGCAATGCATCACCCGTGACAACGTGTCGATCGAGGTGGATGCGGTCGTCTATTGGCAATTGCTGGAGCACTCCCGCGCTTACTACGCCGTTGACAACCTTCAGGCCGCGATGGTGAATCTGGTGCTGACCCAGATCCGTGCGGAAATGGGCAAGCTCGATCTGGATCAGACCTTCACCACCCGCAGTGAGGTGAATGAACTGCTTCTGCGGGAGCTCGATCAGGCCACGGATCCATGGGGCGTCAAGGTCACCCGCGTCGAGATGCGTGACATTGTCCCTTCGGCCGGCGTGCAGCAGGCGATGGAACAGCAGATGACGGCAGAACGGGAAAAGCGCGCTGCAATCCTGCGATCGGAGGGTGAAAAGGAAGCCCAGCTGAATGAGGCTCGTGGACGGGCTGAGGCCCTGGTGCTGGATGCAAAAGCCCAGAAGGAAGCCTTGCTGCTCGAGGCAGAAGCGCAGTCCAAGCAGCAGGAGGTGCTGGCTGAAGCCAAGGCGAAGTCTGCCTTGCTCATGGCAGAGGCCCTTGACACCAATCCCAGATCCGCCGAAGCGATGCGCTTGATGCTTGCGAAGGACTGGATGGCCATGGGTGAGCAATTCGCCGATGCCCGTGGGGGCAGTGTGCTGATGGTCGATCCACAGTCGCCGGCTGCACTCCTGACGGCCCTGAAGCAGTTTCAGGCCCCGGAGTCGAACCGGTGATGGGCCGTAAAACCATTTATCTCGCCTCACCGCTCGGTTTCTCAGCCGAGAGTCGGACCGTGTTGTTGCCCCGTTTCGTCGATGCGCTGGAACAGTTGGGCCTCAGCGTCCTCGAACCTTTCGGACGCAACAGCGACATTGACCTGACCCGATCGGATTGGGCCCATGGCGTGGCACAGCAATGTCTTCGGGATGTGCGCGACGCCGATGCTGTCTTCGCCGTGGTCAACGGCGCGCCGCCCGATGAGGGCGTGATGGTGGAGATCGGGGCAGCCTTTGCGCTGGCCAAGCCCGTGTTCCTGTTTCGTGACGATTTCAGGCGCTGCTCCGACTCGGATCGTTATCCGCTCAATCTGATGGTGTTCGCAGGCCTGCCAAAGGAAGGATGGCAGGCCTACATGCACGATTCGATCGCGTCGATCTCCGATCCGGACAAGGCTCTGGCCCGCTGGGTGCAGGCCTGAGTCCGTCGAACCGACGCCCGTTCTGGCTCAGCCTCCCTGCAGCAGCGCCCTGAGGCTCTCGATGTACAGCACTCCCGTGCAGAGCAGGGCTGACGCCCAGCAGAGCCCCCGCAGCGGAGGCACGTTGCCGACGTAGGCACCGATGTAGATCAGGCGCAGCACCGGCTGGAGGAGTGCAGCGGCTGCTGCAACTCCGGAGAGAGCACCGGTCTGAAGTGCGGCGATCACCGCGATCAGTGCAGCCGGTGCATGGAGGGAGAAGGCTTCGAAGCTGTTCTGGTGAGCCCAGCTTGCGCGTTTGCCCCAGGCGGGCAATCTCTCGAACATGGCCCGCGGAGCTCCCATGTCCGCCATGGTGAAGTCAGCCTGCGAGCGGGCTGCGCCGAGGGGCACGATGCTCATGATCACAACCCCGCCCGCCAGGACCAGGGACCAAACAAAGGGAGCGGCCGGAGTTGCCGTGAACGCTGTGATGAGATCCATCGGAGCCAATGATGTGTGTCCATTGAACGCAACGCCGTCATCCGCTGTGGATTCCCATGGGCGCTTTCCGTTGCCGTCACCACCGATAGGGTGGTGACGGATTCAATGACAACACCGTTATGGCCAGCACCTACTCCTTCGACGTGGTGTCGGACTTCGATCGTCAGGAGTTGGTGAACACGCTGGATCAGGTTCGCCGTGATGTGGGGAACCGCTACGACCTCAAGGACTCCGGCACCGAGATCGAGCTGGAGGAAACCGAGGTTGTGATCACCACGGCCAGTGACATGACGCTGCAGGCTGTCGAGGATGTCTTGCGGGCCAAGGCCACCAAGCGGAATCTGTCCCTGAAGATCTTTGACTTTCAGCCCGCCGAAGCGGTCGGCGGCAACCGGGTCAAACAGGTCGTGAAACTGCGTAAAGGGCTCAGTCAGGAGCTTGCCAAGAAGCTCAGCAAGAGCGTGCGGGATGACCTGAAAAAGGTGACAGTCGCCATCCATGGTGAAAGTCTTCGCATCACCGGCAAGAGCAAAGACGATCTTCAGCAGGCGATTCAACTCCTCAAGTCCAAGGAGGATGAGCTTGAGGTGCCCCTCCAGTTTGAGAATTACCGCTGATCGCTGATCAGCGGCTGTGCCATCACCCCCTAGCGCAGCGGCTCTTGAGCAGCGATGCCACCAGGTGGCTTTCGTTCTGCAGGGCGTAGGCCTCGAACTCCAGTTGCTTCTGGATCGGAGAGAGCGATGCGGTCGCCCTTTCGATCTGCTCCTGATTGATCGGGTGCCGCCCGAAGAACTTGGCGATCGCTGTCTCACTGAAGCCACCCTGTTGCCTCAGATGAGCGGCGATCGAGGCTGAGTGGGTGTTGGCCAGGCCGCCCAGGCAGTCCTGGGTCACATGCACCGCTTCGTGGGTCACAACTTTTTCGAGCAACTTTGGCTGCTGGTCGAGAGCCTTGACCAGACAGAGTCGCTGGGCCGCGAAGTTATAGGCGGCGAGCTGGCGGCCGGGGCCACAACGCTCCAGCCGATCCACCTTGATGCCGGTGGCTTTGATCAGCGCCAGCAGTGCAGGTTCCCTGGATGGGCTGCGGCCGTCTTCGGGCAGCGCTTTCGCGAACCGGTTGAATCGTCTCAGGTTCGAGAGCGGTTCCATCTCGAAATGAAGGTGGGTCCCACTTGACCACGTGCCGGTGTTGCCGCAGAGGCCGATGACGTCTCCTTGCTTGTAGCTGCCTCGTCCGGCAGCTTTCTGCAGATGGCTGTAACGCGATTTGAGGTTGCCTTCACCCTGCAGTGTGAAGGTCCATCCCATGCGGCTGTTCCAGGAGGAGCTGCCACGTCCGTCATGGGCTGCACGCACGGATGCCCCTTTCCGGCAGGCGATGTCGATGGCCGGGTGTTCGGGATTCACCGATTGGGTCACGGGGCCGGAGACGGGGGTCAGCAGGATGGCAGCGAGAGCGAGCAACAGGCCTCCATGGAAATGTGGAGACAATCTTAAGGTACGACGCCTGAGACTCGGCCTGTGTCTATGACGTGTGCCGGCTTTCCTTAGCCGTTCAAAAACTAAAAAAAAGGTTGATTGGATCGCAGCTGTCTCAGTGGCTCTGGCTATCTCCCTGGATGAACCTCCGAGTGTTCTCTTCCAATGCGTAAGGCTCTTCCTCTCGCTGGCGCCGCTGCCCTTCTCGCAGCTGTCTCCCTCCCCGCTCTGGCAAACGTTGATTTCGCGACGCCTGCCATTGACGGTCATCCCCGTCCCGCTTCCTGGGGCCAGGAGTTTGAGCGTGATGTTCCCGAGGTCGGCAGCAAGCGTCTGACAGCCCGTGCCGTCACCTATGGCTTTGTTCGCAGCAACACCCTGCTCCCCCTGGGTGGCAAGAAGCCCGTGGACAACCCCGTTCCACCCGATCTGACCAACCTGTCCGGTTGGACGCAGGACGAACTTGAGTCCGGACTCCAGCAGGAGTACGACGTTGACGTGGCGGCCGTTGCCAACTTCCTGTACTCCGATGAAGGCATTGCTTTCCTCAAGGAGAGCATCCAGGAGAACAACTACACGCCTTACTACAGCCAGGACAACAGCCTGCAGTCGGTGCGCAGCGCGATCATTCTCGACTCCGCCGACGGCAAGCTGTCGAGCTACGGGATGATGGCGTTCCTGCCTGTTGACCAGCGCCTTCAGGGTTCGATGAAGGTCTGCGATGCGCAGAATCTGGCGAACGAACAGCAGGAGACCTCGCTGCTGAGCTGGTACATGAACACCCCAGCCTGCATCCAGGCCTACACCGCGCTGCCTGAAGAGGCACCTGCAGCCCAGCCTGTGCGTGGCCTCTGGTGATCGCTGACGTGTGATCGCAACGGTTCAAGGCAGCTGCGGCTGCCTTTTTTCATGTCTTGTTGCAGCGGGACTCGCCGCCGTCTGGTCTGAGGTCCCTGGGCGTTGGCGACAACGTGCAAGGGCCGGCGACGAAGAGAAACTGCACCAGCGACTGGTCGGCCTCTTTCGGCATCTGCACGCAACCCATGCCATAACCCTGTCGCAGGCTCCGCCAGGCGCTACCCCAGTCCACATGGGCTCTGAGGAATTCAGGTGAGAGTGCAAAGGTCCGACCCCGGAACTGAGGGTTCAGGTGACTCCAGATGAAGGCCTCGATCGCCTGAATGCGACTCGGTGCTTCGATGAACGCCAGGATTTCCGTGGCGGTGAGGTCATAGCGCTCATCGTTCAGGCGCGCCAGCACGAGGCCGATGTTGATCTCCGGCATCCCCATCGTCAGAAGTTGATCGGCGAGAGGCTTGCTCATGGATCCAGGCCGTTGGCGATGCTGCGTCTGCCATCGATGATCCGGGCCAGCTCGAGAACGTATCCCGCCGTGCACCAGCGCCCGTGACTGCGAGATCTGTTCTCTGGGTCCGAACGAATTTCCGCGGTTTCCGCCATCAGCAGATCCAGCTCCTCAGACGACAGCTCATAGAGATCCCTGAGTTCCACCTCGCGGCCGAGCAGATGACTGCGGAACCATTTGCGCATCGTCTGTTCCTGGGCGGGGATCTCAGGCGCCATCGTCTCTCTGGCGAAGGGATGGTGGGAATAGCGAATGGTAAGCTGCCGAAATTGCCTGGATTTCAATGCCGACTGCTGCTGAAAAGAAAGCTGACGTCAAGCAGAGAATTCAGCAGCTCAGGAACATGTGCAAGGAGATGCACCTTGCCGTGATGGAGGAG
>WTHL01000041.1 GCA_011523155.1 Synechococcus sp. PL34863bin_39
TCGTGTCGGGCCAGTGCAGGTTGGGCGCACTGAGAAACTCGAAGCGGTGGTGCACACCGCTGGCGGGGTTGACGCCCAGATCCAATGCATCGCCGCTTTTCACCGCCCTGGATCTGAACGGTCGGTGCACCTGGTTCTGCAGGAACTGAATCGCCACCTTCGAGGCAACGATTTCCAGGTCAGGATTCAGCTCGAGCAGATCACCGATCAGGCCGGAATGGTCAGGCTCGGTGTGACTCACGATCAGCTGGTCGATCGTTCCGGGGTCGATTTCACCCGTCAGCAGGGGGATCCAGGTGTCGCGGAATTTCGCATGGCTGGTGTCGATCAGGGCCGTGCGCTCACCTCGCACCAGAAAGCTGTTGTAAGTGGTGCCGTTGCGGAGGCCGAATTCAATGTCGAAGCGGCTGCGGTCCCAGTCGAGGGAACGGATCGTGGTGGTGTCAGCGGCGATCGGTTCGCATTGGAGGGACAGCCGAGGCGTTGCGGTGGAAGGCTCCGTGCTGTTCAGATTTGCCGTGACCATGACCCAATCCCGCGCTGATTGAACTCTACGGAGATCTTCAGACGAGCGGACTGCTGCCGTGGGCTCCCGCCAGGCGCGGCAGCCACTCCACCAGTCCAGGCACAGCGATGAGCAAGGCCAGAACAGCGACCTGCAGTCCGACGAAGGGCAGGGCGCCGCGATAGATGTCGCGTGTTCTCACCTCCTCGTTCGCCACACCGCGCAGATAGAAGAGTGCGAATCCGAAGGGTGGCGTCAGAAAGGAGGTCTGCAGGTTGGCTCCGATCAGAACCCCGAACCAGACGATGGCCTCCGGACCGAGCAGCTGGCGGGCTGCAGGCAGGAGCAGGGGAATGGCGATGAAGGCGATTTCAAAGAAATCGATGAAGAAGCCCAGAAAAAAGATGATCAGCATGCTGAACACCAGAAAGCCCACCCGTCCCCCTGGGAGGTTGAGCAGAAGCTCCGAGATCAGCTGATCGCCGCCGACGCCTCGGAACACAAGGCTGAAGGCGGTTGAGCCCATCAGGATCGCCATCACCATGGCCGTGGTGCGCATGGTGCTTTCGCACACATCGGAGAGTTGCTGACGGCTGAATCCACCGTTCAGGGCGGCGAGCAGCATGGCGCCGATGCCGCCGATCACGCCGGCTTCGGTGGGGGTGGCAATCCCGAAGAAGATGCTGCCGAGAACGGCAACGATCAGGCTGAGCGGTGGAAGCACCGACTCCAGCAGCTGCAGCGTGCTGCGCATTCCGTTGGCCTCCGCCGGCAACTGCGGCGCCAGGTGCGGCTTGAGTGCTGCGATCACCAGCACATAGGCGGCGAACACCGCAGCCATCAGCAGGCCGGGGATCAGGGCTCCGATGAACAGATCCCCCACGGAGATTCCCAGCTGATCCCCCAGCACCACCAGCACGATGCTGGGTGGAATGATCTGTCCCAGGGTTCCTGAGGCCACGATCACCCCTGTGGCCAGACTTTTGTCGTAACCGGCCCTGAGCATGGCCGGCAGGGAGATCAGGCCCATGGTGGTGACGGTGGCCGCCACCACGCCGGTGGTCGCAGCCAACAGGGAACCCACCAGAACGACCGCCAGGGCCAGGCCGCCCCGCAGCCGCCCCAGCAGGCGACCCATGGTGTCGAGCAGGCGTTCCGCGATGCCGGAGCTTTCCAGCATCGCCCCCATGAAGACGAAGGCAGGGATGGCCAGCAGTGTGAAGTTGGCCATGATTCCCAGGATCCGCTGGGGCAGAGCCGTCACGAACTGGGGTTCGATTTCCCCGCTGAGCATGCCGAGCAGCGCGAAGATCACGCCGATCCCTCCCAGACAGAAGGCCACGGGAAAGCCGCTGAGCAGTGCCGCCACCAGGGCCAGGAACATCCCCGGAGCCAGGACGGCTGTGGGGTCGATGCTGACCACCCAACCGAGGGCCTCGATCTCGATCACAGCGTGGGCCCTCCGTGGTGTGCACGGTTGTCGGCCGATGGATCAGCCTCACCGTTTTCCAGGGCGGTGCGCAGCCGCAACACTTCGGCGACCCCCTGCAGCCCGAGCAGCAGGAACCCAAGCGGAATCAGCGATTTCACCCAGGTTCGAGGCAATCCTCCTGGATCGGGGGAGAGCTCCCCGATGCTCCAGGCGCGCAGGGCGGGGTCGATTGAAATGGCCATGACCCCGAAGGCGAACGGCAGCAGCAACAGCACGAGGCTGTTCAGCTCCAGACGTCGCCGACGTCGGGGTGACCAGCGGCTCTGCAACACATCCACCCGCACGTGCCCACCGTTCTGGAGGGTCCAGCCCATCCCGAGCAGAAAGATCAGATCGAACAGATACCACTGCGCTTCGATCAGGCCATTGGAGCTCAGATTGATGCCCAGCCCCGAGCCGAGATAACGACCGATCACGTTCCAGATGCCGATCGCCAGCATCAGCAGCACGGCCCAGCGGGCCAGCCAGGCCGCTGCGGCGTTGAGGCGATCGATCAGATGAACGAGGGACACCGAAGACCGTGTCATTCCGGGACCCTCGCGGCGCGGGCACTGAACTGGGCCAGGGGCAATTCATTGATGCGGTTCCAGTTCTGCGTCGCGTCGCGGAACAGTCGCCAGCGTTCGAGCAGATCCCGGAAGCTGGCATCCTGCGCGGCCAGATCGGCAAACATGGCGCGGGTGGCCTCAGCCGCCGCTTCAAGAATGTCGTTGCTGTAGGCCTCGAGCCTGATGCCCTGTCGCTGCAGCTTGAGCAGGGCCTGGCTGTTGCGCTGCTCGTATTTGCTGTGCATGCTCAGATTCGCTTCGTAGCAGGCGGTGCTGAACATCTCCTGGTACTGCCTGGGCAATTGCGACCAGGCTCTGCGATTGACCAGGGCCATCAGCGTCGGCCCCGGCTCCCACCAGCCCGGGTAGTAGTAATAGGGCGCAGCCTTCGGCAGCCCAAGCTTGTCGTCGTCGTAGGGACCTGTGAACTCGGCCGCATCGATTGCCCCCCGTTCGAGTGCGAGATAGATCTCGCCACCGGGCAGAACCTGCACATTGACGCCGAGGCTGGCCATCACCTTCCCGCCCAGACCGGGGATGCGCATCTTCAGTCCTTTGAGGGATGCCAGGCCTTCGATCGGACGCTTGAACCATCCCCCCATCTGGGCGCCGGTGTTGCCTGCCGGAAAGCTTTTCGTGCCGAAATCAGCGAACAACGCGTCCATCGCTTCGTTGCCGCCGCCGTAGTAAAGCCAGGCGTTCTGCTGCAGCGCGGTGAGACCGAAGGGCACCGCCGTTCCGAAGGCAAAGGCGGGGTTCTTGCCCACGTAGTAGTAGCTGGCGGTGTGGCCGCATTCCACGGAGCCCGCCTGCACCGCGTCGAGCACCTCCAGCCCAGGAACGATCTCGCCGGCGGCGAACGGTTCGATCGTGAAGCCACCACCGCTCATGGCCTTCACCCGTTGGCAGATGGTTTCGGCGCCTCCGTAGATGGTGTCGAGGGACACCGGCCAGCTGGTCGCCATGCGCCAGCGAACCTGGGGCAGACCACCGGTGCGATTCTCATCAGCCCGGCGGATGGTGCAGGCACTCAAGGCCCCGGCCCCCGCCGCAGCTGCAATGACTTGCCCACCACCGCGGAGCAGTTGCCGGCGTTGCATGGCCCGTTCCTGGTTGGGTCGCCGTCAGGGGCGACATTGCCTTGTTCCGCAGACTATCGATGGCCCGGCCATCCTTCGGGACTTTGTCAGAAAAAAAGCCCCCGCACTGGCGGGGGGCAGAACCGTTCCGTTCTCCTGGTGTCGATGGGCCTGCTCCATCCCCGGGTCGGAGACAGGACGTGGGGTCAGCTTTCCACGGTCACCGACACGGTGGTGCGCTGTTCCGCCTTGGCCGCATCGATCGCGAGGATGCCGTCGCGGAAGGTGGCGCGCAGCTGATCCCGATCCAGTGGCTGAGCGAAGCGGAAGCTGCGGCTCCAGGTGCCCGGGCGGAATTCGCTGAACAGCTGTTGGTGCTCCTGGTTCGGCTCTCCGTTGTCGGTGGCCAGGCTCGGTTGACGTTCCGCACTGATCACAAGCGTGCGATCGGTGGCCTTCACGTCGATCGAGTCGCGATCCACACCCGGCAGCTCCAGCCGTACGCAATACCCGGCGGTGGTCTCGATCACTTCTGCAGCGGGAACACGTTCGGCCTGGGCCACCTGCTGTTCCAGGCGCTCAAGGAGATCGAAAGGGGACTGACGAAGGGTGATCATGATGAGTCCTCCAGAGGAAGAATGAGTGCGGGTTGGTGTCGCCCGCCTCAGCAATCTGCGCCAGTTGGATACACCTGAGGAGGGGGAGAGCCGACCCTCCCGGTTCGGTCTCAACGACCGAGTTCGGTTGCTACGACTGAATTGGTGGGAGAACCGAATGAATCGATCCTCGATGGATTGCTGCGCTCAGCCCTCAGATCCACCACCAACGCGTGAAGCTGGCGGCCTGGCCGCAGCGCTGGCCCCTGGCATCCCAGAGTGTCCAGATCCGGGCGTTGTCGATCAGGAAGCGGCGCCCCTGGCTGTCGATGCGAATGCCCCGGTAGCCCTGATAGGCGTCGACCCGGCCTGCCTGGCTCAGGGCACTGGCCCGTTCCGTGCGCTCTCCGGGTGGCGCCGTTAGGCGCGATGGCATGCCCACCATCTGCTCCCAGCGCCGGCGCCAGAGCTGGAGGGCGGCCGCATTCACATAGACCAACCGGGGGTCCTGGCCACCGTCGTGGGCCAGAACACAGGCTGTGGCAGCGAACAGGGTCTGGCAGGAGGTTGCGCTGGCTGCGGGATCCTGTGGCTGGTTGGCGAGCAGGGGGCGATCGAAGGCCCGTTGATGGGAGGCCTGAAGGATCGTGGCCCAGCTCTGGCTTTCGCCGCTGAGCCAGGGGGCGCGGAGTTCAGCCACCACCCGCTGTCATGGCGCTGAGCATGGCCTGCTGCCCCAGCACCTGCCCCTGGTCACGCAGATGCTGGAGAAACTGTGTCTTGGCGTCAGGGAAGCGAGGCTCTTCCGCCAGGGGGAGTTCACCTGCGGCGTCCAGGCCCGTGTCCCCTTCCATGGCTGGTGTGATAACCACCAGGTCGCCATCGAGACTGGCGTCGTAGCGCCACCAGAGGGTGGGATCGAGAACGGCCGGATGGGGAGGCATCATCTGCCCCGCTGCATCCCCCTCGTCGTCCGATGCGGCATCCGGGGCCGCACTGGCGTCCACCGCCGCCTTCTCCGCCCTCGCCTCCTGGGCCTTGCGCCGGTAGTCCGCCAGATCCTCCAGCAGCTTGGTGCGCGTGCGGCCCCTGAGCTGGAAGAGCACGAAGGGGTCTTCGCTGAAGCGCTCTCCCATCAGGAAGTACACCGCGCTGATGTGTTTGCAGGGGTTGGCCTTGTCAGGGC
>WTHL01000181.1 GCA_011523155.1 Synechococcus sp. PL34863bin_39
CCGATGGCCTTCGCTTTACAAAAGCGCTGCTCTACCGCTGAGCTAAGCCGGCAATGGTGAGACTTTAACGGCCTACCCCCAGCTGAAGATCTGAGGGATTGGTCGGGGCTGAGGTGGAAACAGGGCCTTGCCCAACAGGTTCGGCCCGAGAGACGTCCTCGTTTTGGACGTGCTCAGTCGTCTGAGCTAGGGACGGCCAGCGGGCGACGGATCGGCAGATTCGCCACCAAAGCCGTGACGCGATCCTCGGTTTCAAGGCTCACGTCGCCTTCGCTCAGATCGATTTCCACGTATTTGGCCACGACCTCGAGGATTTCGCGTCTCATCTGGTCAAGGAGTTCCGGACTCAGGTCGCTTCGGTCATGGGCCAGCACCAGTTGCAAGCGCTCCTTGGCCGTGCTGGCACTGGCCGGTTGCCGGCGGAGGAGCTTGTCAAGAATGTCGCGCAGGGTCATCGGTTTCAGAAGATCTTCTTGTTCATCAGACGGCGCACTTTGGCTCGGAAACCGCGGCCTTCCTTGGCAGGGTCAATCAAGGGCACATCTTCCCCCTGGAGACGACGTGCCACATGGCCGTAGGCACGGGCCGCCGGTGACTTGCTGCCATTGAGTGTGAGCGGTTCGCCCCTGTTGGTGCTGACAATCACCTGCTCGTCTTCAAGCACCAGGCCAAGCAACGGCAGAGCCAGGATGTCGGTGACGTCGTCGACCGCGAGCATTTCCTGGTTCGCCATCATCGTCGGCCGCACTCTGTTCAGCACCAGTTGAACGGGCTTGACTCCATGGGTGTTCAGCAGGCCGATCACCCGATCCGCGTCCCGGACTGCGGAGACTTCGGGCGTGGTGATCACGATCGCCTCCCTTGCTGCGGCGACGGCATTCTTGAAGCCGTCCTCAATTCCGGCAGGACAATCGATCAGCACATAGTCGAACTGCTCTTCCAGCATGCCGGCGATTGTCTGCATGTCCTCGGGCTTGAGCCACTCGAGCATGCGCGGATTTCCGGCAGGCAGAAGTGCAAGGTTGGGCTCCTGCTTGTGCTTCACAAGGGCCTGCTCGAGCCGACAGGTTTCTGCCAGCACTTCCTGTGCCGTGTAGACGATCCGGTTCTCAAGCCCGAGCAACAGATCCAGGTTGCGTAGACCGAAGTCGGCATCGAGCACCACGGTTCTGAGCCCAAGCCTCGCCAGGGCGATGCCGAGGTTGGCGGTGAGAGTTGTTTTCCCGACCCCTCCTTTTCCGGAGCAGATCAGGATCGTTCGCGATGTGGGCGCCACGGCTTCCCGGGAAGTCGCGTCACCTTAATGGCGGTTGCTCTCTCCGACCAGTTCATCCGCAAGACGTTGCGTTCAGTCTCCCTTCAGTTCCCGTTCAGAATTCGGGGCAGCAGCCGGGGCTCAGCCGGCTCAATCACGATCACTTCATCGTCGACGTGTGCTTCCTCCGCCAATCCCGGCTGAGGCAGATCCTCGGGGCCCCTTGCCACAAGGTCCGCGATCCTCAGTTGCAGGGGTCTCAGCTGCAGCGCAACGATCCGCGCGGTTCGATTCCCGTCGCTCCCGGCGTGGGCAATGCCTCGAAGTCGTCCCCAGACCATCACATCGCCTCCTGCGATGACCCGTGCCCCTGGATTGACATCACCAAGGATCAGAAGATCTCCGGAGGTCTGAAGCTGATCGCCCGATCGCAATGTGCCGCGATGCAATCTCAGTGATTCAGCCGGATCGATGGCCGGCAGTCCAGTCGTGGACTGCGCGCTCGCTTGTGTTGTCTTTGGGTTCCCCTGAGGAGGTGCGGTGAGGATCTGCACCGGCAGTCCGAGAGCCTGGGCGCTGACGGCTGTGTGGTCATTCTGGGTCTGAAGCAGAACGAGGCTGAATCCCGAGCGCTGCAGCAGCTGCTCCATTGCCTTGAGATCTCCACACCGCAGTCGCCATGTCGCAGCGAACAGTTCGACGGGTCCTGGCTGCTCCCTGAGCAACGCATCGGTGAGAAATTCCATCCAATCCAGTGTTCGTTCACTGGTGAGTTCGATCCGCAGTCGTATCCCGCCGCTGTTGTGCCTGGTCATCAGATCAGAAGCGTGTTCCGACAGCACCCAAGCTCGACGCAGAATCGGAGGTCACGCTAGCCCCAGTGTGATCTCACGTCATGCCTGAGGCCTGAAGCCTGGTCCTGAGTTCGGCCTGAATCTCCCTGGGGTGAATCAGCCAGGTCATCGCCGCTGGAGTGGACAGGCTGTTCACCAAGGGCGACGAGCGTTCGAGTGCTCGCAGCCTCACCCCATCCCAGAGCCTGATGCCGCCCCGGTAGGGGTGGTAGCCGCGAAGCTCCTGTCGACGAAGTCCGCAGCAGTGCTCAGGGTCCAGTCCCGTCTTTTCGCTCAGTCGTCGGGCGATGGCGAGTGCTTCAAGCTGCGGCCCGGAGTCGAGTTGCTCTAACCGTGTGGCCTTGAGAAGCCGGCGTTCGATGAAGCGTCTGCACAGGCCCGCAAGGACTTCGGGCCCATCCTCAGCCCATCGCTGCAGGTGATATCCGGTCCTGACGTCGTCATTGGCAAGAAAGTCATCAGCGCTGAGCGAGTCCTGATGCCACAGCCACTGCGTCATGACCGGGTCGCACCAGATCTGACCCGGTCCCAACTGGCGCGCCACCCTGATCAACTGCTCAAGCATCCAGTTGCAGACAACGTTCAGACGGTGTGTATAGACGCTTCTGTACATCAGGTTCCGCACAACCAGGTAATGCTCCACGGCCATCAGCCCTTTCGGGTCGATGGCCAGGTCACCGTCCGGAGCCAGTGTCAACGCGGCAATGATCCGTTCCAGATCCAGCTGTCCGTAACGCGCTCCCGTGCTGTAGCTGTCCCGCATGAGGTAGTCGAGCCTGTCGCAGTCGAGTTGACTGCTCACAAGCGCTTTGATCACTTTTCTTTCCGATCGGCCCTGTTCAAGCAGATCAGCTACGGCTTGTGCCGTGCCTGGCCTCAGCTTCTCGAGCAGAGGACTGATGTCGTCATGGTTTCGTACCAGCTGCCCTGACCACATCTCGTGACGGAGGCCAAACATGTCCTCCCCCGTATGGCTCAGGGGCCCATGCCCCAGATCGTGCAGAAGGGCCGCGGCGTAGAGAAGGCCTCGGTGCTCCTCGAGGGTTGGGTCCCGCGGCAGCAGCTGCTTGAAAGCCCTGCGGGCCAGCTGGAAGACTCCGAGGGAGTGGGTGAATCGACTGGATTCAGCCCCATGAAACGTCAGAAATGCCGGACCAAGCTGACGGATGCGCCGCAGACGTTGAAACGGTCGGCTGTCCACCAAGGCCATCACCATGGCTTCAGTGGGGTCGGTTGCATCCAGCTGAATACTGCGGTGCAGCGGGTCGTGATAGGTGCGCGTTGACATCACCCGCTCAAACCGGATTCACCAGCTCAGTCCCTGCGGTGCCTTGTAACGATTCCTGAGATTCCTCTGGCTGATCCGAGGGCGGATCAAGGGTCAACAGCAGCGGTTCGAGAATTCTTTCGGCATCAGTCAGCCATTGATCCCCCTCTCCTCCGGGATTCAGAGGTTCGGGCTGCTCCAACAGCCGGTCAGGCTCAATGCCCTGTCCCTGGATGTCTCGTCCACTCGGGGTGACATACCCAGCCACGCTCACGGCCAATCCACTCCCATCACTCAGGTTGGTGAGGGTCTGGATGAGGCCCTTGCCGAATGTCCGGCTCCCCACGAGCAGGGAACGTCCGTCGTCCTGCAAAGCACCGGCCAGGATCTCACTGGCACTGGCTGTGCCGCCATTCACGAGCGTCACCATTGGTCCGTCGTACAGCGTTGCGGCGCTTGCCTGGATCGGGTCAGCGATCCCCTCTCGATTTCGGGTTTCAACGATCGCGTCATTGCTCAGGAACGCATCGGCAACGGCCAGGCCTGCACTCACAAGTCCCCCTGAATTGTTCCTCAGGTCGAGCACAAGCCCCTCTACCTCCTTGGCATCGAGTTCGGCAAGGGCCTCACGAACCTGCTCAGGCACTCCTTCGCTGAATTGTGTGATCCGCAAGTAGCCGAGGGTGTGTGCATTGCGTCTGAGACGGCGCGTTCTGACGGGACGCAAATCAACGTTTCGGCGTTCCAGGGTGACTTCGCTCGCCATGCCATCGGGTGCTTCCAGTGTCAGCACCACCTGGGTTCCGCTGTCACCGCGCAGTCTTGCGGCTGTCGTCTCAAGTCCAAGGGTGTCCGTCGCTTCGCCATTGACCGCCAGCAACTGGGTGCCGCTCACGATGTCCTGCTCAGCAGCTGGGGATCCCTCCAGAGCTGCAATCACAACGATGTCTCCCTCATTCATGCCGTGGGCCAACTGCAGGCCAACACCGCTGAGGCTTCCTTGGTTGCTCGCCTTCATCACGGCGAAGTCGTCGGGCCTGAGCAGGCGGGTGTAGGGGTCACCAATCGGCGCCAGCATCCGTTCGATCGCGCTGTAGGCCTGCTCACTCGTTTCGATGCTTCCTTCGAGGGCCTTCTGCCTCAGTCGTTTCCAACGAATGTCATCAAAGCGTTCAGGACTCACGTAGCTCTGATTGACCAGCTTCCAGCTCTCCACCACCAGCTGCTGGGCGTCGTTCAGCGCCATGACGGGTGCCGTCGAGAGCAGCCCTGTCAGGGCAAGGCTCAGGACTGAACACACCAGATGACGCCAGGGGTTCAGTCGGGTTTTAACAGTCGGCAACATCGGCTTCATACCGGGCGCGTTCCCTGGAACGTGTTCAGTAGACTCTCGCAATCCAAGCCCACTTCTGCATGGCGAACTCCTCACCTGTCTACGACTGGTTCCAGGAACGTCTTGAAATTCAGGACATCGCTGACGACATCAGCAGCAAGTACGTGCCCCCCCACGTCAATATCTTCTATTGCCTTGGCGGGATCACGTTGGTCTGCTTCCTGATCCAGTTTGCAACTGGATTTGCGATGACCTTCTATTACAAGCCGACTGTTGCTGAGGCTTATTCCTCGGTTCAGTACCTGATGACCGACGTCAGCTTCGGATGGCTGATCCGTTCCATCCACCGCTGGAGCGCCTCAATGATGGTGCTCATGCTGATTCTCCACGTTTTCCGCGTCTACCTCACCGGTGGTTTCAAGCGTCCTCGTGAGCTCACCTGGGTGACTGGCGTGACCATGGCTGTGATCACCGTGTCCTTCGGTGTGACCGGCTATTCCCTTCCCTGGGATCAGGTTGGCTATTGGGCCGTCAAAATTGTGTCCGGCGTGCCTGCAGCCATCCCTGTTGTCGGCGACTTCATGGTTGAGCTTCTCCGTGGTGGTGAGAGTGTCGGTCAAGCAACCTTGACTCGCTTCTACAGCCTGCACACCTTTGTGATGCCATGGCTGCTCGCTGTCTTCATGC
>WTHL01000089.1 GCA_011523155.1 Synechococcus sp. PL34863bin_39
CGGGCCTGGAGCAGGCCGTGATGCTGCGGCCGGCCTACTCGGTGGATTACGACTATCTGCCCGCCACCCAGCTCAAGCCTTCCCTGGAAACCAAGCGGGTGCGCGGCCTGTTCAGCGCCGGCCAGCTCAATGGCACCACGGGCTATGAGGAAGCCGCCGCCCAGGGCCTGGTGGCCGGCGTCAACGCCGCCCGGCTGATCGGCGGCCAGGAGCCGGTGCACTTCCCGCGTGAGGGCAGCTACATCGGCACGATGATCGACGATCTGGTGAGCAAGGATCTGCGCGAGCCCTACCGGGTGCTCACCAGCCGCAGCGAATATCGCCTGGTGCTGCGAGGCGACAACGCCGACCGCCGACTGACGCCCCTGGGACGAGAGCTGGGGCTGAACGACGACCGTCGCTGGCAGTTATTTGAAGAGAAGCTCAGCGCCATGGAGGCGGAGAAAACACGCCTGGAAACACAACGGCTGAAGGTGAGCGACCCCGTCGCTCCGGCGGTGGAAGCGGACACAGGGGCGCCGATCAAGGGCTCCATCACCCTGGCTGATCTGCTGCGCAGGCCCGGCATGCACGCTGACGACCTGGTGCGCCACGGCCTCGCGGACGCCAATCTGCCCCTGCCCGTGCGCGAGGGCGCCGAGATCGACATCAAATACAGCGGTTACCTGCAACGCCAGCAGCAGCAGATCGACCAGGTGAGGCGTCAGGGCCAGCGCAAACTGCCCGCAGACATTGACTACGCAGGCATCGCCACCCTCTCCCGGGAGGCACGCGAAAAACTCGCCGCGGTTCGCCCCCTCACCCTTGGGCAGGCCAGCCGGATTCCAGGCGTGAGCCAGGCCGATCTGACCGCCCTGCTGATGTGGCTTGAGCTCCAGCAACGCCGAACGACACGCCAGGCCGTGATGTCCTCGCCCGGATCACCAACTCCCGATAGCGTTGAGGCCTGAGCCAACACGTCCGATGCCCTCTCCTCTCACACGATCCAGGGCCTACTGGAACCTGCATGCGGAGAAGGTGATGGACCAGGTGTTCAGCCGTGAAGAGAACACACTCGACGCGGTGCGGGTTCTAGTCGAACCGAAACCCGAAGCCGTCAACCCACCCACACCCAAACCAGTCCGCCCCCCTGAGGCTGTCGTCGCTCCACGCCAGGGGCTGCTGACCGTGGCCGGACTGGTCGCAGTGCTTGGTCTCGGCAGCAGTCTGTGGCTGGCAAGCAACTGGCAACGTTCATTGAAGGCGCTCGATCGTGAACGGGATCTGCAGCTGATCGAACGTCTGCGGCAGATTCCCGTCGCCAGCACGGGCCCGACGCGCATCAACCTGGACCAGGACACCTCAGCCCCCACAGCCCAGCCCATCCAGGCCGGCGACCGTCTGGACCCCAGCACGATTGCGCTTGCAGGCCCGATCCCCCAGGAGTCCGCAGCCGGCGGCAGCGACGCGCTTCCGGCGTCCATGGTTCCTGCCGAACCTCTTCTGGTGGGGGTCGTGCATGCCGGCGGGGGTCAGGGCTCGGCGATATTTCAACTTGATCAGCTGTCCATTTCTGCAAGCCCTGGCGAGGTGATCGGCAACAGCGGCTGGCAGCTCAACTCCGTCCAGGCCAACGGCGTGGTGATCGATTACGACGGCGTTCAGCGGCGTCTGACCGTGGGAGGGGCGTTCTGAGTTCAGCGAACAGACTGCTCAAATCCCCGAGCGTTCTCTGGGAAGCGCCCACAACAACCGTTCTGCAGGGGGATGGACCCATTCCCCTGCCTGGGCCCTGGCGCTTGATGCTGCTCGGCGATGGAAGCCCGACACGGCACCTGCGCCTGCTCACAGGCCATCCGGTTGCGGTTGAGCTCGTGGCCATGGAACCGGAACCCGAGCCGCCTGGAACGTCCCCGAGTGAACTGCCGAGGGAGGTGCGGGAACTGGAGCTTCCTCTCCTGCGCCGGCAGGTGTGGCTGAAGTGCGGAAGCCAGACACTGGCCTGGGCCGAAAGCTGGTGGAACCAGGTTGAAGCCGAGGTCCATCTGCATGATCGCAACCTTCCGATCTGGCTCAGCCTCACCCAGGGGCGCTCCGAACTGTTCCGCGAGGTTGACGGCCTCGCTCTGGTGACCAGCGCATGGCTGGAAGAAGGATTTGGGGAGAAAGGCCCATTCTGGAGCCGCCATTACCGCTTCTTTCGCCGAGGGAAGGAGCTGACCGTGATCCGTGAAGTCTTCAGCCCTCGACTCGAGGAATGGCTGGGCCAGGCCCCTCCACAACCCCTTCACCTGACTTGATGAACAAAGTCAGCGGATTATCGCGATTTGCACTTGACAACTTGCACCTTCATGTGCTGCACCGATGATTGGCATCATCGAAGTCCGCGTTCCATGGCGACCCAAACCTGGCTCAGCCTCACCGAACTGGGGCAATTGTTCGGAATCTCCAGCACCCATTGCGGCCGGGTGCTGGACAGGATCGGATGGCGTGATCGTCACGGTCGACCCAACAAGATGGCCGTTCAGGCCGGAGCTGCAGAGAGCCTCGGCTCAAGTCTCAGGGCCCACACCGCACGCTGGAATGCGGAGGTCTGCACAGCGCTGTTACAGCAACAGGGGTACCGGCGCATCACTCGCGCCGAGCACGTGAAGCAATGGGTGGCCCTGCTGGAGGCGCTGAGCGAGGGTTCAAGCTCGATCAGCACCACCCCGGAGCAGATGGCGGAAGATCTGCCCGCCGACCTGGTGGCCGACGTCAACCTCCAGCTCGGTGAGCGCGGATGTCACTTCCGTGCTCGCACCGAATTCACCGCATGACGGCGATGCTCACTCGCGACGGCGGCTGGAGCGAGGCAGGGGGCGACGAGCGGCACCGAACGCCGATGGATTGCGCGCCGCAGGGGAAGGCCGTTCGGACGACGACCGGACAGCCGGTTGGCGCTGCCAACGGTCCAGTCGAAAGCTGTCGTCATCAGGCCATTCGTCATCGCTGAGCGCCGGCTCAGGCGGTTGCATCGAGGCTTGGCGAGCAGGGGCGATCTGTGGGGGTTGACGCCTTGAGATGGCCTCGAGCGGTTGCTTCCCAGAGGTGGTCAATGGATCACGTGCCATGGATCCGGCTTGGGGAGCTCTGCCGAGGGGAGCCCTGTCGACCCGACGGGGAGCGCGAGGCTGCTCAAAACCAGCTGTCCGATCAGCCTCCCAGGGCTCGCGCCAGTCGTCCTCCTCATCCAGGAGCCAGTCGAGCTTGTCGCCCATCCAGCGACCGACGGCGTCCAGTCGAGCCCCAGCTGATGCACCACTGCGGCCTGATGGCACCCGACGCCCGGGGCGGGCGCCGGAGACACCGTCCACAAGCTGTCGCCCTGTCGCAAGCCACTGATCCAGACGACGTTCCAGGGGATCGTCGCTGAACCTGGACGAACGACGCGACGACAATCGACGGCTTGAATCCATACCCACGACGTTACCGATGGCGGCGGGACAGCCAACGCTCACGTCGACATCCGATCCAAGCGATCGAGACACCGCAGACCTGGAGCACCAGCAGCACCTGATTCACCTCAGCCATCCGCATCGGGAGCGGTGATGGGTTCAAAACGCAGCACGCAACTTGGATGCCAGATGCCCCCATGATGCCGGTCGCAGCAAGATCGGCAGGCCGCATTGCGGACGCGGCGGCGATAGGGGGACTGGCGACCACAGATCGGACAGATCGCCAGCCAGCGCGGGACGGCGGCCGGAACCGGGAACCGATGGCGCACGCTCACTTCGAAGCGATCCTGCCCTGCATTGATGACGGCCATCCGCGCCCGGAAATGGGGGCCGTGACTTTCCTGCACACCAACCACGAGATCCACCCAGGCGTGAATCATTTCGTGGCAGAGCGTGCTCTCGAGCGCCGAGCGGGGCAGAGGGTCCAGCAAAGGCCGCGACAGCACGATCTCTCGTCCGAAGGGAGGCGCCACCCGCGGACCCCGCCTGTAGAGGCCGGCCGTGCGACGCATGCGCCCATCGCTCCAGCGCACCGCCAGGAGGGGCTGGGTTCCCTGCACCAGGGCCCCGTCGAAATGCTCCCGATTGAGCCGATGGAACAGGGGCAGCAACGGCTCCAGCGGCATGGACGGCGTCGAGGTGGTGCGGTGATCCAACCCGGGCAGTCTGACCGTCGTGGTCAATGGTCAGTCAGACTCCACTGCATTCAAAGAAATGCAGCAGCGATGGACGTCGGCTTAGTGCGGGATATCGGGACCAAGGCACTGCTGGCCGGTGGTGGCGCCCTGCTCCTGTACTGGACGATCACGGCGGTGAAACTCGTGCTGGATGCCCGAGGGATCAATCCACTGATCAAGCAGTTCTTCACCCAGGTTGCGGCCGGTCGCATCGATGCGGCCTACCTGCTGACCACGAAGAGCTATCGCCAGCACGTCAACCGCCAGCAGTTCATCCGCTTCCTGGCAGGCCTGAAACTCAACCGATTCCGCAATCTGAAGTCGGGACGTCCCCGCATGCAGGAAGGTGATCTGATCCTCACCGTGAAGCTGAAGGCCGACAACAACGAGGAGCTGCCCCTGGATTTCACCTTCACCAAGGTGGACGAAAAGTGGCAGATCGCCCGCATCAACCAGGTTGCCGCCTGATCCCGTCAGCGCAGCCGCACGGATGAACGACGCCATCGAGCAACGGGCGAGAGAACTGCGCACCCTGCTCAACACCGCAGCGCATGCTTACTACGTTCTCGATGCGCCGGTGATGGAGGATCCGGTCTACGACCGCCTCTACCGGGAACTCCTCGACCTCGAATCAGCCCATCCTCAGCTCACCAGTGCCGACAGCCCCACGCAGCGCGTGGGCGGCAGTCCGGCTGAGGGATTCCGCAGTGTGCGCCATCGCATCGGGCTTCTCAGTCTCGACAACGCCTTTGACACGTCTGAACTGACTGCCTGGTACGACAGGCTTCTCCGCGTTCTCGACCGCGAACCCGACGAGGGCCATGACCGACCCGCCCTCGCCATGGTCGGCGAGCTGAAAATCGACGGCAACGCCCTGGCTCTCAGCTACAGCAACGGGGTTCTCGTCCGTGCGGCCACCCGCGGAGATGGTGAACAGGGAGAAGAGATCACCGCGAATGTGCGCACCATCGGATCCGTGCCGCTCCGGCTCCGTCTGGATACGCCGCCGGAATGGTTGGAAGTGCGGGGCGAGGCCTTCATCCCCGATGGCACCTTTGCTGCCATCAATCAGGAGCGCCAGGGTCGCGGGGAAGCGCTGTTCGCCAACCCACGCAATGCCTGCGCCGGAACCCTGCGCCAACTCGATCCCAAGGTGGTGGCGGCCCGGCGCCTGGATTTCTTTGCCTACACCCTCCACCTCCCCGACGGCTGGGAT
>WTHL01000062.1 GCA_011523155.1 Synechococcus sp. PL34863bin_39
ACCCACCCGAGGACAACAGCGACCAGGACGCTGACGAGGGCAACGACGACGACAGCGAGGACGATCAGGCACCACCCTCCGTCCCTGAGGAATTCATGCTGGACCCGGAAGCCGTGGCGATCGATCCCGATCTGCTGCTGTTTTCCTCCGCCAAGGCAAAAAGCGGCAACAGCGGCAGCCGCTCGGTGGTGCTGAGTGACAGCCGCGGTCGGTATGTCAAACCGATTCTTCCCCGTGGACCGGTCCGACGCATCGCCGTGGATGCGACCCTGCGGGCAGCAGCTCCCTATCAAAAACCGCGCAGGGCCCGCCAGCCTGATCGCAAGGTGATTGTCGAGGAATCGGATCTTCGGGCCAAACTCCTGCAGCGTCAATCGGGGGCACTGGTGATTTTCCTGGTCGATGCCAGCGGATCGATGGCGCTCAACCGCATGCAGAGCGCGAAGGGTGCCGTGATCCGGTTGCTCACGGAGGCCTACGAGAACCGCGACGAAGTGGCCCTGATTCCCTTCCGGGGTGACCAGGCCGAAGTGCTGCTTCCGCCGACGCGATCGATCACTGCAGCACGGCGACGCCTGGAGTCGATGCCCTGCGGCGGCGGTTCCCCCCTCGCCCACGGCCTCACCCAGGCCGCCAGGGTGGGGGCGAATGCCCTTGCCACAGGAGATCTCGGCCAGGTGGTGGTGGTCGCGATCACCGACGGCAGAGGCAACGTGCCGCTGAGCACCTCCCTGGGACAGCCGATCCTCGACGGCGAGGAGAAGCCGGACCTCAAGCAGGAGGTGTTGGATGTGGCGGCGCGCTACCGGATGCTCGGAATCAAGCTGCTGGTGATCGACACCGAGCGCAAATTCATCGGCAGCGGCATGGGCAAGGATCTGGCGGAATCCGCCGGTGGCAAGTACGTGCAACTACCGAAGGCCAGCGATCAGGCCATCGCGGCCATCGCCATGGACGCCATCAATGCTGTCTAGGGCTTGGCGGTCTGGGCCGGGTACAGCTCCTGAAAGAACGCTCCCAGTCCGATCGCCACATCACGGACACCCTGCATGAACCTGGGGTCACTGGTCAGTGACTCCACATCACCACCCACAGCCTCGAAACGCTCCGTCAACCCGCGGGCGTGAACAAGGGTCTGCTTCAGATCCGAGATGGTCTGGGGATTATCGAAAGCAGCGGAAATATTGCTGATGTGAGTGGCGGCCCGGGCAGCCTCTTCGGTCGCCCGGTTGAGATTGGTGATCATCGGGCCGGCACGCTCCAGCTCATCGCCCAGCTGGGCCACAACATCGTCAAATTGCCTGGCTGAATCCACCAGGGACTCCACCAGCTGCTGCTTTTCAGCTTCATCGAGCAGCCGCTGCAGGCTGGCTGTCACCGAGTCGAGGTTGGCGCCTTGCCGCCCCTGGATCGTGGCGCCTTCACACAACACCGTGGACGGAGAACAGTCGCCCGCTTTGGGCCCTGGCGTGGAGGCCACCACCAGGCTGGCATCTCCGGAGCTGACGAGGTTCACCTGGGCGGTGCCACCCAGCAGGGAACCGGACCCCACGGAGGCCGTGACCGGCATCGGCAGGCGGAGGTCATCCTGATTGATCTCAAGAACCACACGGACGGAGGCGGGCGTGACGGCGACGCTCTGAACAACGCCCACCACGATGCCGCGATAGGTCACCGGTGAGCGCTCCGCCAGACCGCCGGCCTCAGGGAACTCCGCCGTGACCGTCCAGGTGTTCGATCCGAGGCTGACACCGCGCAGCCAGAGCATCGTGCCTGCAAGACCAACCACCGCACCGGCGATCGAAAATCCGACGATGGCTTCCCTGACGCTGCGGCGCATGGCAGTTACTGATCAGTGGGTTGCATCGGTCCGTGCAGATTACCGGTCCTGAACTGAACGACATAAGGATTGTCGGTGCGTCGATAGTCCTCGATCGATCCATCCCAGCGGAACTGACCGCCGTAGAGCAACACCACCCTGTCGGCCGTCCGCTCGATCGTGCTGTGCACATGGCTGACAACCACCGAACATCCCTGGGCAACGGAGGTGGTTTTGACGATCAGATCCTCGATCCGTGTGCAGGCGACGGGGTCCAGACCGGCCGTGGGCTCGTCGTACAGCATCAGGGGCATCGCTCCGGCATCGCGATCGGGATCATCGATGAGCGCACGCGCAAAGCTGACGCGCTTCTGCATCCCTCCGCTCAGCTGACCGGGATACAGATGGGCGATGTCATTCAAACCAACGGCCTCGAGACAGGCCGCCACCCGTTCCCGGATCTGGCGTGGCTTGCAACGGCCCAGACGCGTCAGCAGGAACCCGACATTTTCCTCAACCGTGAGTGATGCCAGAAGCGCCGGATTCTGGAAGACAAGGCGCACATCCTGAGGATGCCGCTGATCAAGGCGCAGGTAGCGCTGGGGTTCGCCGAAGAGGTGCAATTCCCCTGATGTCGGCATCTGCAGGCCCGCCAACAACCGCAGAATCGTCGATTTCCCTGCTCCGGAGGGGCCAACCACAGCAAGCTGCTGACCGGCTTGCATCGTCAGGTTCACACGATCCAGAACAGGCCGGGGCCCCCACTGCATGGTGAGATCCCGCAATTCCACAACAGGCGATCGCGCGGCGCTGGTGGACATCGCCATCGGGCTGTGCACGCGACAGGTGAGGGATGAATCTGACCCCATCCTGCACGGTTCTTCAGGATGGGGTGTTGGATCGCGGCAACTTCCGTACAGTTCAGCCCAACCTGCGGAGGCTGACCAGCCGTTGAGCCCGTCAACACCGCCATCGAGGCCAACCAGGCGGCGCCAGGGGCGGCGTCAGAGCCTGCGCGCTCTGCAGGCGGAGCGTCAGCGCGATCTGATGGACCGCTCCCGCCGGGCCATGCGCTGGCTTCAGCCGGGGCTGGTGGTGAAGCGCTGGCTGCTCACATCGGGATTCGGCCTGGTGCTGGCATTGCTCGGCACCGCCGTCTGGGCAGACCTCCAGCCGATTTACTGGACGTTATGGGCCATCCAGGAATCCCTGGGTTGGATCACCCGTGTGCTGCCGCGCGGGGTGACCGGTCCATTGGTGCTGTTGATTGGAATCGCCCTTCTGCTCTGGGGCCAGAGCCGCAGTTTCGGCTCGATCCAACAGGCACTGGCGCCTGAAAAAGACATGGTGCTCGTGGACGCGCTGCGGGCGAAGAGTCGCCTCAACCGTGGCCCGAACATCGTGGCGATCGGAGGGGGCACCGGACTCTCCACCCTGCTGAGCGGACTGAAGCGCTACAGCTCCAACATCACAGCGATCGTCACAGTCGCCGATGACGGTGGCAGCAGCGGTGTGCTCCGTCGGGAGCTGGGCGTGCAGCCTCCGGGGGATATCCGCAACTGCCTTGCAGCACTGTCAACCGAGGAACCTCTGCTGACGCGCCTGTTCCAGTACCGCTTTTCCTCGGGACGGGGGCTGGAGGGCCACAGTTTCGGGAACCTCTTCCTCTCGGCACTGACGGCCATCACCGGCAACCTCGAGACCGCCATCACCGCATCAAGCCGTGTGCTGGCAGTACAGGGTCAGGTGGTCCCGGCCACAACAGCCGACGTGCGGCTCTGGGCCGAACTCGAGAACGGTCAGCGCATCGAGGGGGAATCCACCATCGGCCATGCACCGAGCCCGATCGTGCGACTCGGCTGCCTGCCCGAGCAACCTCCTGCACTGCCAAGAGCCCTTGAAGCCATCGCCCACGCCGATCTCATCCTCCTGGGCCCGGGGAGTCTTTACACCTCTTTGCTCCCCAATCTGCTGGTGCCGGAACTGGTGACGGCGATCCAACGCAGCAGGGCACCGCGTCTTTACATCTGCAACCTGATGACGCAGCCCGGCGAAACCGATGGGCTCGACGTGAGCGGCCATCTTCGTGCGATCGAAGCACAGCTGGCGAGTCTGGGTGTGAGCAAACGCCTGTTCACGGCGGTCCTGGCCCAGGAGGAACTGCCGGATTCACCCCTGATCGCCCACTACAGGAGCCAAGGGTCAGAACCGGTGATCTGCAAACGCCGGGACCTTCTGAATGAGGGATACGACGTGATGGAAGCACCCCTGCAGGGGAGTCGACCCACTGCGACACTCCGCCACGATCCCCGCAGCCTGGCGATCGCAGTGATGCGCTTCTATCGCAAACACAAGATGGAGCGACACCCAGCCAGGGACTGACCGTCGCTAGGGGTGTCGATCAGTAAGCATCCTGCATTTCATAGAAATCAGGTTGGACATAATCCTTGCGGAGCGGCCAGCCTTTCCAGTCCTCGGGCATCAGCAGTCGCTTGGGATGGGGGTGACCGTCGAAGCGAATTCCGAACATGTCGAAGGTTTCACGCTCCTGCCAATCGGCACCACGGAAGAGGCCGTAAAGGCTTGGGAGAGTCGGTTCGCCATCGCGCGACAGGAACACCTTGATCCGCACTTCCCGGATCGACTCCACCCTGCCTTCGGCGAGCTCACCCATGGCCACAAGGTGATAGAAGCAGACCAGATGCGCCCCCGGCCCCTCGTCATAACCACCCTGACACTGGAGGTAGTCAAAACCGTGTCCTTTCAGGGCCGCAGCGATCACAGGCAGAAACAGCGGCTCGACGCCGATGGTTTCAACGCCGAGGTGATCAGCAGGAAGAACGTCGTGATCAAACCCCTGTTGGTTCAGCCACTGACTGACGGCGCCACGCTCAGGCGGAGTCGGGAGTTCGGTGTCCTTGGATGCTTTCGCCGATGACGACTGGGGAGTTTCACTCATGACAGGGACAGTCAGGACGCAGAGGAATCGGACACAGGTGTCTTGGAGGCAGCTGCAGTGTCGGACAGCTTGGGCATGGCCAGACCGGCCCCGGGTTTCAGTGCCGCGATCTGCGTCTCAGCCTGCAGGTAGGCCCCGGTGACGATGGGCTCCACCGGTGTCATCGCATGCTTCACGGTGCAGTAGCGATGGGTCTGCTGCAGCTGGCGGCGATCACTGACCGACTCGTTGGCCACTTTCTTGCGAAGCTTGATCACGGAATCGAAGATCGCTTCCGGCCGAGGCGGACAGCCCGGCAGGTACAGATCAACCGGGATCAACTTGTCGACACCCCGGACAGCGGTCGTGGAGTCGGCACTGAACATCCCCCCCGTGATCGTGCAGGCCCCCATGGCAATGACGTACTTGGGCTCAGGCATCTGTTCGTACAGGCGAACCAGTGCAGGCGCCATTTTCATGGTCACGGTGCCGGCCACGATCAACAGATCTGCCTGACGGGGTGAACTGCGCGGAACCAGACCGAAGCGGTCGAAGTCGAATCGGGAGCCGATCAGCGCCGCGAATTCAATGAAACAGCAGGCCGTTCCGTAC
>WTHL01000247.1 GCA_011523155.1 Synechococcus sp. PL34863bin_39
CGTCGTGCCGGTGGTGGCCAGGCCGAACTCCTGGTGCTGGAGGCTCGTGGGCATTGCCAGTGGTTATGCCTGGCGAGGCCGGCCAAGAAGCTCAGGCCTGGTGATCAGGTGTGGCTGGAGGGACTCAATCAGGAGCCGTTGCCTCTGCACGTGATCGCGATCGATGAGGAGACTGGAGGGCGACTGGTTCAGTTTCCCGATGGCTGTGACGACGCCGTTGGCATTGAGGGATTGCTGGAGCGTTACGGCGAGGTGCCGTTGCCTCCTTACATCGATCGGCACAATCCCGACGACCAGACCCGCTATCAGACTCGCTATGCGTCGCAGCCAGGGGCGGTTGCCGCTCCGACGGCCGGTCTTCACCTGAGCGATGCGTTGCTGTCCGCTCTGCAGCGCAAGGGTGTCGAGATTGCCCGCGTCACCCTGCACGTTGGCCTTGGCACCTTCCGCCCTGTGGAGACGGAGGATCTCACCAACCTCACGCTCCACAGTGAGTGGGTGGAGGTCAAGCCGGAGGTGGTGGATGCCGTTGCCGACTGCCGGGCCCGGGGGGGGCGGGTGATCGCCGTGGGCACCACGAGTGTGCGGGCCCTTGAGGGCGCTGCGCAGGCCGGGCATGGCGTTCTGAAGCCCCTGAAGGGGCCGGTTGATCTGGTGATCCAGCCCGGTTATCGCTTCGCGGTGGTTCAGGGGCTTCTGACCAATTTTCACCTTCCCAAGAGTTCACTGCTTCTGCTCGTCAGTGCCCTGATCGGACGCGAACGCCTGCTGGCGCTTTACGCGACGGCGATCGAACGGAACTATCGCTTCTATTCCTATGGCGATGCGATGTGGATTGCTCCTGATGCGGTCCTGGAGGCGGCCCGTCCGTTGGGTTGATCATCTGGCGGATTGCAGAACAAAGCCCCGTGCCATGGCACGGGGCGAGCAGGGGACATGCTCCCGCAAACCGCTGACTCAGGCGGCCACAGGCTGTTCGATGATGCCGGCAGGAACATCGGCAAACAGCACCGAGGAGAGATAGCGCTCGGCGAGATCTGGAAGCACCACAACGATGGTCTTACCGGCATAGGCATCCTGTTGTGCCAGGCGGATGGCAGCGGCTGCAGCAGCACCGCAGGAGATGCCCACCAACAGTCCTTCCTCCTTGGCGAGACGCAGTGCCATCTCGATGGACTCCTCGTTGGTGACCTGTTCGACCTTGTCGACAACCGAGAGGTCGAGGTTCTTGGGGATGAAGCCTGCACCGATGCCCTGGATTTTGTGGGGGCCGGGCTTCACATCCTCACCATTCAGGGTCTGGGTGATCACAGGGCTGCTGGTCGGCTCGACCGCCACGGATTCAATCGCCTTGCCGGCGTTGTTCTTGATGTAGCGGGACACGCCGGTGATGGTTCCACCGGTGCCGACGCCAGCCACAAGAACATCGATGGCACCGTCGCAGTCGTTCCAGATCTCAGGACCGGTGGTTTTCTCGTGAATCTCAGGATTGGCGGGATTCTCGAACTGGCCGGGCATGAAGTACTTGGCGGTGTCGCTGTCGGCGATCTCCTTCGCCTTGGCGATGGCTCCGGGCATGCCCTTGGCGGCTTCGGTGAGGATGATCTCGGCACCCAGCGCAGCCATCACGCGACGCCGTTCAATCGACATCGACTCGGGCATCGTGAGGATCAGCTTGTACCCACGGGCTGCAGCGGTGTAGGCAAGCGCGATCCCTGTGTTGCCGGATGTGGGCTCGACAATGGTCTTGTCGCTGCTCAGCACGCCGCGCTTCTCGGCATCCCAGATCATGTTGGCGCCGATCCGGCACTTGACGCTGTAAGCAGGATTGCGGCCTTCGATCTTGGCCAGCACTGTGGCTTTGCAGCCCTTGGTGACATTGTTGAGGCGCACCAGGGGAGTGTTGCCAATGGCCTGGCTGTTATCGGCGTAAACGCGAGACATGGAGGGGAACGCAGGAGCCCAAGTTGGTCAATTTAGGAAGGGCTGCGCTTGGATCCGCCTGCCCTTAACACCTTGTTCAGACTTTGACAATCCCAGGTCGGTTCAGAGCCTGTTCAAACCGGCTCCAGAGTTCCGCCGGATCCTCAAGTCCCACCGACACGCGCAGAAGATGGGCAGGGACCCCGCAGGCTTCCGCCCAGTCGAGTTCGTCGTAATGGGCCAGCAGCACGTAGGGACAGCACAGGGTGAAGTGGGTGCCGAGACTTGGTCCCTTGCTCACCTTCAAGGCGTCATAGACCTGTTGCGCAGCTTCGGTGCCGCCATGCAGCTCGAAAGACAGCAGGCAGCCATGGCCCGCTCCCGGTCGCATCAGGGCTCTGAAGGTGGGGCATTGGGTTGGATGGAGCACGCGCTTCACGGCCGGGTGAACGCTCAGCCGTTCGGCGAGTGCCTGGCAGTTGGCGTTGAGCCGGGGAATGCGGTCAGCCAGATCGCGACTGGCCCTCTCGAGGCAGATCGCATCCGCATCACTGAGATCGGCTGGTGTGGCCGCAAGCCCGCTCTGGAAGGCCGTTCCCCAGCGTGAGTGGCGGCTGGCGATCAACGCTCCGGCCATGACGTCGCCTTGTCCGGCGAAACTTTTCGTCAGCGAGCTGAAGACCAGATCGGCATAGGGCAGGGCATTGATGTTGACGCCGGAGCCGATGGTGTCGTCCGCGATCACAGGAATCCCTCGGCGGTGTGCCATGTCGGCAAGTTGGACGAGATCAACGCAGCGCAACATCGGATTGCTGGGGAGTTCCACCACCACCGCTGCCGGCTGCAGGCGATCCAGGGCCGTCGCAACGCTCTCTGCTGACTGGTCAGTGAGCAGCTCCGCTCCGGCGAAGACCACCTGTGGCAGCTTGAGAACATCGACGTAGGGAAATCCCACCTGGAGAACGGGCCGCTCCGGATGGAGGGTCTCAATCAGTCGAAGAGCGGCGTGGAGGGCCGCCATGCCTGAAGGGAACAGGGCGATTGTCTGTGCTTCATCGCCGTAGATGGCGGCGAGGCGTTGGCGGATCGCGTCACGGGCCTCTCTCCCGTGTTCGGCTGACGGTGCCTGCTCCTTGCCAAGGGCGATGGCGGCCTGCCGAGAGCTTGTGCCAAGGCCGGCGAGCTGCCAGAAGGCCTTGGCCGGAGATGTCGCGGCTTCGTCGCAGAGCAGAACCTGGAGAGTGTTCAGAGGAACAATCCGCGTGACGGCCTCGGGTGCCATCCGCCGGCAGTGCTGCTGTGCACAGTCTGCGGCGCTTGCGGTTGGATACGGCCAGGCGCTGTGCGTCGCGCTCCCCTGCGCTTCTGTGGTCTGGGCCTGGTCCAGGGCTTGGTGGGCCAGGGCGTCCACAAGGGGGTGAAAGCCGAAGCGCGGGTAGACCGCTCGCAGGCGGGAGCGGCAGCTGGGATCGTTTTCCTCGTAGGCGATGACATCACGCCATCGCGGCAGGGCCACGGAGACCGCGTGGGTGCTGTCGGGCAACGGCAAGCCCATGTCCTCCCCACGCCAGCAGGGGTCGGTGAGCAGGTCGCGCGGGCTCACGGCAGCAGGGAGAGGGCCTGATCCAGATCAGCGATCAGATCGGCAGAGTCCTCGCAACCGAGCGACAGGCGAACCAATCCATCGGTGATGCCGATCGCGTCCTTCACCTCCTGGGCAACCGCCGCATGGGTCATGGTGGCCGGGTGGCAGATCAGGCTCTCCACGCCTCCCAGGCTTTCCGCCATGGTGAACCAGCGCAGTGCCTTGCAGAACGCGTAGGCCTGCTCGCGTGACGCATCGAGGCCGATGGTCACGATGGCTCCTCCTGCAGTCATCTGCCTGAGGGCGACAGCCTGCTGGGGATGATCCGAGCGCCACGGGTAGCGCACCCAGAGCACTTTGGCGTGGTTCGCCAGGTGATCAGCCACGACCGCGGCGTTGTTCATCTGCTGGCGAAGACGCAGGGGCAGGGTTTTGATCCCACGGGTGATCAGCCAGCAGTCAAAGGGCGATGGCATCAGGCCGAGGGCCTTCTGGGCAAACACCATGTTCTGGTGCCAGTTGCTGTCATCGCAGCACACGACACCCCCCAGAGCATCGGAATGGCCGTTGATGTACTTCGTCGTGCTGGTGAGAGACAGCGTGGCTCCCAGGCGCAGTGGCTGCTGTACCAGAGCGGTGGCAAAGGTGTTGTCCACCACCACAGGCACGCCTGCGTTGCGTGACGCCGCACAGACAGCCTGCAGGTCCACCACCTTCAACAGAGGATTGGTCGGGCTCTCCAGCCAGACCATGGCCGGCTGGCGCACTGCGATCGCATCCACAGACGCTGGATCCGTGAAGTCCACCCATTCCGTTCGGATCCCGAACTTGGCGAACACCTGTTCGAACAGACGCACCGTGCAGCCGTAGAGATTCTCCTCGCACAGCACCAGGTCTCCCTGGCTGAGGGTGGAGGCGATCGCCGTGATCGCGCTGACCCCCGAGCCGAACACCGTTGCATGGCTGCAATCCTCCACGGAGGCAAGAACGCCCTCAAGGATCCGGAAATTCGGGTTGCCCGAACGGGTGTAGTCGAAGCCGCCAGGGTTGCCGTGGGCGAAGGTCGAGGTTGCGTAGATCGGCGGCATCACGGTGCCGGTTTCGGCGGCGAAGCTGTCGCCGTGATGAATCACCCGTGTGGCGGGGGCGGGTCTGGATGACGATGGGCTGGAAGAGTCGGTGGCCACGGCGAGGCGGATTGCGTGTCAGGGCTGTGAAGCCACCGTTCAGGTGTCTTCAGGCTAATCAACAAGGTCCTGGGCCTTCCTGGGACGAGCGGAGGAGTGACGTTCAGGAGGTCGGAAACAAAAAAACCGCAGCATCGCAAGGACGCTGCGGTTGGAGCTGGTGCAACTGAGGTGTCTGACAGGCGTCAGACCTTGCGGGAGTAGTACTCCACCACCAGCAGTTCGTTGATTTCAAGGGCAACCCACTCGCGTTCGCAGCGACCAACGATCTTGGCGCTGAGTTTGCTCTTGTCGAGCTCGAGATGGGGAGGCACGTTGGCAAGGCCAGGGAACTCCAGGTTGCCCTCAGCCAGCTTCTTGCTGCCCTTGCGTTCGCGGATGGCGATCACATCGCCGGGCTTGCACTGATAGCTGGCGATGTCGGTGACACGACCATTCACGGTGACGTGACCGTGGTTCACCAGCTGGCGGGCACCGGGAACGGTGGGGCCGAAGCCGAGGCGGAAACAGACATTGTCGAGACGGTTCTCGAGCAACTTCAGCAGGTTGGTTCCGGTGGAACCGTCCTGGGCGCGCGCTTTCTTCACGTAAC
>WTHL01000179.1 GCA_011523155.1 Synechococcus sp. PL34863bin_39
AACCGCTGATGTCTGACCTTCTCAAATACGCGATCGAGCTGGTTGCGGTTCTGCTTCTGGCTCTGGGGATCAAGGGACTCTCGAAGGTCCGCTCTGCCCGCGGTGCCAACCAGCTGGCCGCCGTGGCCATGGGTCTTGCGGTGCTGGGTCTGCTCGTCAACTACCTCGGAACGGACGCAGGAATTTCAGCGTCTGCCTGGATCTGGATCATCGCGGGCACCCTGGTGGGAGGACTCCTCGGAGCGATCACGGCCCAGCGGGTGCCGATGACCTCGATGCCCGAAACCGTTGCACTCTTCAATGGCTGCGGCGGTATGTCCTCGCTGCTGGTGGCCCTCGCCGCGGCGCTGTACCCAGCTGCCCTTGATGCTTCAGGGGTGGTTGCTCTCGTGTCGATCGTGGTTTCCGTCTTTGTCGGTGCCATCACGTTCACGGGCTCGATCGTGGCTATGGCCAAGCTCCAGGGCTGGCTCTCCACGCCTGCCTGGATGCAGAGCAAACTCCGCCATGCGGTGAACATCGCCCTTGCGGTCGCGTCTCTGGTGGGCGGTGTGGAAATGATTCGCAACGCTGACGGGGTGACCGGCCTCTGGTTGCTGGTGGTGGCCTCTGGCCTCCTGGGTGTTGGGGTGACCCTTCCGATCGGCGGTGCCGATATGCCTGTGGTCATCTCCCTGCTGAACAGCTATTCCGGCGTTGCCGCTGCTGCCGCCGGTTTTGTTGTTGGAAGCCAGCTGCTGATCGTTGCAGGCGCCATGGTTGGTGCCGCGGGTCTGATCCTGACCCAGGTGATGTGCAACGGCATGAACCGTTCCCTCGTGTCCGTGCTCTTCGGTGGCGCCCTGGGTGCATCGTCCGCCTCCGGCGGAGGCGGTGGTGAATACACCAACATCACCAGCTGCAGTGTCGAGGAATGTGCCCTGACCCTCGAGGCGGCTGAGCGTGTCGTGATTGTTCCCGGGTACGGCCTCGCGGTTGCCCAGGCCCAGCACACGCTGCGGGAGGTGACCCGATCCCTGGAAGCCGCTGGCATCCAGGTGGATTACGCCATCCACCCCGTGGCCGGACGCATGCCTGGTCACATGAATGTGTTGCTTGCGGAGGCGGATGTGCCCTACGAGCAGCTCAAGGAAATGGATGTGATCAATCCTGAATTTCCTGCCACCGATGTGGTGCTCGTTCTCGGGGCCAACGATGTGGTCAATCCCCAGGCCAAGAGTGATCCCAATTCGCCGCTCTACGGCATGCCCGTGCTTGATGTGCAGCAGGCCCGCACGGTGTTTGTGGTCAAACGTGGCATGAATGCCGGCTACTCCGGCATCAAGAACGACCTGTTCGAGCTGGCCAACACGTCCATGGTGTTCGGCGATGCCAAGAAGGTGCTGGGTGATCTGCTCGGAGAACTCAAGGAACTCGGCGTCGGCAAGAAGTGAGTTCTGCGGCGTGACAGGCCAGTCCCAGAGCCTGATCGAGGATCCCCAGGTGCTGCGGCAGCTGGGGATCCTGCCGTATCGGGAACGCTTCCCCTGGCTTGGCGGCGATCTGCAGACCTTGCGCGACACGCTCAGACCCCTGGCGTTGCCAACCGAGCAGGGCCAGCCCATCAGAATCCCCGTGCCGGCGCTGCCCAGCGGTGCCGCTGCAGCAGGTGAGCTGCTGGCCTTCCTCGATCGGCCGTTGGCCCCGGAGCCATCCGCTCCCAGGGCGCTGGTTCTGGTGCTGCATGGCCTGGGTGGATCCAGCCGTCGCGAGGGCCTCCGCCGCCTCGGTCTCTGTCTGCAGGCTTCAGGGTTTGCCGTGCTGCGCCTCAACCTGCGCGGTGCCGATCCCGGGCGGCATCTGGCTGGAGGGACCTACGCAGCAGCCTGCAACAGCGATCTGTTGCCGGTTCTGCAGCACGCCCGAAGTCTTGCGTCCGCGCTTGCGACGGAGGCGGGGCTCAAGCGTCCGCTCCCGCTGCTCGGTGCCGGCATCTCCCTTGGGGGGACGATGCTGCTGAATGCCTGCCTGGCCGCGCCCCGGTCTCTGGATGGGTTGTTCTGTGCCAGCAGCCCCCTTGATCTGGCGGCCTGCAGTGCCTCGATTGAGCGGCCGCGCAATCGGGTCTACCAGCGTTGGCTGCTGCAACGCCTGGTCCGCCAGACCCTTGCGGACCCGTTCGGCGTGAAGGCTGGCGAAGCACACCAGCTCAGGACTGATCCTCCCCGCTCGATCCGAGCCTTTGATGCTGCGGTCACAGCACCGCGCTGGGGATTCGCTTCAGTGGAGGCCTACTACCGCGGCGCATCTCCGTTGCCGCGGCTGCTGGATCAGCCGTCGTCCCTGCCGCCCACGCTGCTGTTGCAGGCTCTGGATGATCCATGGGTGCCCGCCGCCTCCGCCCAGCAGCTGCAGCGGGCACAGGCGCCCGCTGCGAACAGCTCTCTCCAGGTGTTGCTCACGTCCCGAGGTGGACACAACGGGTTCCATGCGCCTGGTGACACCCTGCGCAAGGGGTGTTGGTCTGATCGGGTGGCCTGCGCCTGGCTGGGTGATCTCTGCGCCAGTGCGACTCAGCCCTGAACGGGCTGCCAGGGGGTCTGCTTCAGGATCCATTCGCGGCAGGGTTTCCCCTGAACCACGTGCTCGAGAACGATGCGTTCGAGGCGCTCGGGAGAGACCTCTCCATACCAGATGCCATCGGGCCAGACCAGAAGAACGGGCCCCGTCACGCAGACGCGGAGACAGTCAACCTTGGAGCGGAGCACCACACCCCCGGCGCGCTGAGGGTCCTCCAGGCCATGCTCACGGACGAGCCGCTTCAGGGCGTCCCAGGTGGCGGCACCGTCCTGAGGAGCGCAGCATTTGGCTTTGGTGGGTGTCGCGCACAGCAACAGGTGGTGACTGATCCGCTGCGGTTCGTCGTTCGGCGGCAGCACGGTCGCGCTCCTCATGGTCGGCTGGAACGGTCAGGACAGGTCAGGAGTCAGGTCGCAATCGGCGGCAGTTCACCCTGCGGCATCTGGCCATCGAGCAGAACGGCGGTGCCGCTGACGGAGACCAGCATCATTCCCCCTTCCCCGAACACCTCGTAATCCAGATCAACGCCAATCACCGCATTGGCGTTCTTGGCCTTGGCACGCAGCACCATTTCATCGGTGGCAGCTTGCCGTGCTGTCTCCAGCGCTTCCTCGTAGGCACGGGATCGCCCACCGATCATGTCGCGCATGCTGGCCAAGAGGTCGCGGAAGAGGTTCGCGCCGATGATGGCTTCTCCCGTGACCAGCCCGCGGTAGTGGAGTACGCGTTGCCCCTCAACGGTTGGGGTTGTGGTGATGAGCATGGCTCCCGGGCTGATCCACGAATGCCTTATCCATAGCCACTCGAAGCAGCTCCGGCAGGTCAGGCCGCGATCGCTGACATCGCGATTCTGCGGATACCGCGGTCAACCTGGTCACGGACCGCCTGACGTGCCCACTGATCCACGGCCAGCACATCCTCCAGGCTTGGGTTGGCGATCAACTCGGACTGATGGCGTTCACAGGCTGCTTCGATGACGGCAGGAATGTCGAGGAAATGAATCCTCTCGTTGAGGAACTGGGCCACGGCCTCCTCGTTGGCGGCGTTCATGACCGCCGGCATGGTGCCGCCGGCGCGACCGGCTGCATAGGCCAGCTGCATGCAGGGGTACTTGGCGGGATCCGGCTTCCGGAATGTGAGTTGTCCAACCTCGGTGAGATCGAGACGGCGCCAAGGGGTCTCCTGGCGCGAGGGCCAGCTGAGGCAGTAGAGGATCGGCAGCTTCATGTCCGGCCATCCCAGCTGGGCGAGAACGGATGAATCCGCCAACTCGATCATGGAATGGATGATCGACTGGGGATGGATCACGATCTCGATGTGGTCGTAATCGAGCCCGAAGAGATAGTGCGCCTCAATCACCTCCAGACCCTTGTTCATCAGGGAGGCGGAGTCCACGGTGATCTTGCGACCCATGCTCCAGTTGGGATGGGAGGTGGCGTCGGCGACGGTGGCGTTCTCCAGATCAGCTGCATCCCAGTCGCGGAACGCACCACCGGAGGCTGTCAGCTGAATCCGGCGCAGGCCGGGGGTGGGGACCCCCGTGGACAGGCGTGCGTTCTCGGCCCAGGGTGTGCCCTGCAGGCACTGGAAGATGGCTGAGTGCTCGGAATCGGCGGGTAACAGGCGGCTGCCGCTCTTCTTCAGCTCCGGCAACACCACCGGTCCGGCGGCAATCAGCGTTTCCTTGTTGGCGAGCGCCAGATCCTTGCCCGCACGGATGGCCGCGAGGGTGGGCAGCAGGCCAGCACAGCCCACGATCCCGGTCACCACCAGATCAGCGCTGTCCCAGGACGCGGCCACATTGAGACCATCCGGCCCTGCCACCAGCTCGGGTGATGCTGATTCAGGCAGCCCGCACGCTTTGAGGCGATCCTTCAGCTCGGGCAGGAGCGCAGGATCAGCGAGGGCGACAACCTCAGGCTCGTGCTGCTGGATCTGCTCCACCAGCAGCGCCAGGTTCCTGCCGGCGGTGAGTGCCACCACCTTGAACTGCTCGGGAAAATCCTGGGCGATTTCCAAGGTCTGGGTGCCGATCGAGCCCGTGGAGCCCAGCACGCTGATGGCTTTCACATCGATCCCGCAGGTGCGCCCAGTTTCCCATGCCGAACCCTGGCAAACTGCGCCTTGATCAACGGCTTCACTACGCATGGCGGTCAAGGAGCAGTGGCGCTCGGGTCTGGGCTTTGTGCTCGCAGCCGCTGGGTCTGCTGTGGGCCTGGGCAACCTCTGGGGTTTCGCCTACAGGGCGTCGCAGGGAGGTGGGGGTGCCTTTGTCTTCCTTTATCTGCTGGTGGTGCTGGTGGTCTGTCTGCCGGTGCTGGTGGCCGAAATGGTGCTGGGCCGCAGCACCGGCAGCAGCCCCTTGATGGCTCCCGTGGCTGCGGCGGGTCGCCGCTGGCAGCCGATGGGTTGGCTGTTTGTTCTCGCCCCCTGCGGAATCCTGGCGTTCTACGCCGTGCTGATGGGCTGGACCGGAGCGACCCTGGTGCAGACGCTCAGCCAGGGCCTGCCCGGCACGATCAACGAGGCGGAAACCTTCTTTGCCGGACTGAGTGGCGGCCGGTCCGCTCTGCTCGGTCAGCTGCTGAGCCTCGTGGTGACGGCGGCGGTTGTGGCAGCCGGCGTTCGTTCCGGGATTGAACGCCTGTCCCGCTGGGGTCTGCCCCTGCTGTTTCTGCTTCTGATCGGTCTGGCGATCTGGGCCTCCGGCTTGAAT
>WTHL01000258.1 GCA_011523155.1 Synechococcus sp. PL34863bin_39
TTGCTTGGCCATCGTAAGTAATCACAACGCAAATAACAACACGCTGCGACAACACACCGTCAAGCGGATCACCCAAAACAGATTGAGAGACTGAAAACCTAGTGCCACTCCCAGTCGTTTACCACCCCCGCTACTCAGCGCCTCTGCCGAGCACCCATCGGTTCCCGATGGCCAAATTCAAATTGCTGCGAGGCCTGTTGCTCGACTGCGGCCTTGTTCAGGAGCAGCAGTTCAATACGCCCCTCAGCATTGCTCGCCGCGATCTTGAGCTGGTGCACGACCGGCGCTATCAGCAGGCGTTCTGCCGGGGCGAGCTCACACGGCAGGAGCAACGTCGGATCGGCCTGCCTGCAACCCGCCCTCTGGTGCAACGCACCTGGCTGGCGGTGGGTGGGACCCTGCTCACGGCACGTCTGGCGTTGCGCAACGGGCTGGCGTGCCATCTTGCCGGCGGGACCCATCACGCCCACCCCAGTTTCGGCAGTGGCTTCTGCATCTTCAACGACTGCGCCGTGGCCGCGGCTGTTCTGCTGGCGGAGACCAGCGCCCGCAGGATTGTCGTCATCGATCTCGACGTCCATCAGGGGGACGGAACTGCAGCCACGTTTCAGAACGATGACCGCGTGTTCACCCTGTCTGTGCATGCGGCCTCCAACTTCCCCCTGCGCAAGGTGAGCAGCGATCTCGATATCGCTCTCGCAGATCACACCGACGATCACGCCTATCTCGACGCCATTGGTGATCGCCTGCCCGCGTTGCTGGATCAGCAGCAGCCTGACCTCGTGCTTTACAACGCTGGGGTGGACCCCCACCGCGACGATCGCCTGGGCAGGCTCGCCCTGAGTGATTCAGGACTTCTGCAACGTGACCGCCTGGTGATTGACGCCTGCCTGCGACGCAGCATTCCAGTGGCCACAGTGATCGGTGGCGGCTACGACGAACTGGCGCCACTGGTGAGGCGCCATGCCCTCGTGTTCCGTGCCGCGGTGGAGCAGGCCCGGCTTTACGGCATCTGACAGTCAGCCGCCCTCTTAGAACGCAGCCGGGTTGGGCCCGCATCTATGAGAACTGTTAGCAGAATCTCACCCGAGTCTTAGGAGACAGCCATGACTTGGATGAGAGATGTGAGTGTGGCCTCCCCCCCCGATACCCCTGGTCAGATCGAGAACTCAGGTGAGCCTCGACCAGTTGCTCTGGGCAACGGTGTGTCTTGCTGGACTGCTCACCGCTGTGGTGACATCGCAGACCGGACGGAACGACCCTGAGCCGCAGCAGCAATCAAGCACCACGACGTGGCAGCAGGCCGCCACATTCAGTGTTCAGAACCCTCGCCCATCGCGTTCGCGCATCTCCAGGCGCAGTCGCTGATAGTGCAGAACGGCCTCGTCAGGCTCGAGATGGGGGTAGAGACAACAGGCTTCTTCACGACTCAGCGGCTCCAGCAACCAGTCTTCATGGCGATCAGGAGCCACCTCGTGCGCCGTCCGCTCCCAAGCCGTACGGAACGGGAGGAGACGGAACACAGCACGTCGCGCACGGTCAAACAGGTCCAGTGGATGCATGGGCCCAGGCGTTCATTGCTCGCGGCAGTAGCCGCCGCCCACATTCACCCATCCAGCGGGGCAGGCGTCGCCGTTGGATGGTTTCAGGGTGTAGGTCATCAAACCCAGCGTGCTGCAGGTGCCCTGAGCCGTATCCACGTAGCCCATTGGACATGCCGCCTCCCGTTTTGGCACCCGGGTCTGCGCCTGACTTGCCGGTGTTCCGATCACGGCGACCAGCCACGCAAGCACCACCACATCCAGGATGCCTCCGGTCATGATCTCCCCCGTTCTGCGACCGGGCCGTTCCACCAAACCAAGCATTAAGACGTCGATCATCACGTTAAACAGACCGAGCTGATCAGACTGATCGCATCCCGTCATCAACCATGGCAGCCACGCGTCTGAGCCCGGAAACCATCGCGGACCTGGGCCGATCCCTCCCCAGCTGGACCGTCGCGGAGGACCATCTGGAACGTCGCTGGCAATTTGAAACGTTCGTTCAGGCCTGGGGCTTCATGACCCAGGTCGCGCTGCTGGCCGAATCCATGAATCACCATCCCAACTGGAGCAACGTCTACGGCCAGGTGACGATCCGCCTGACCACCCACGACCTCAGCGGACTGTCAACCCTCGATATCGCCCTGGCGGAAGCGATTGACCGACTCGAGCCCAGACAGTCGACATGATGGGTGGATAAGCCGGTCGATCCGGCCTCCGCCTGCCGCCACGCCCATGACTGTGACCACCAGCGCCGCGCCTGTCTCCACCAGTGGTCTGCCGGTGACGATCCTCCCGGGCTTCCTTGGTGCCGGCAAGACCACTCTGCTCAACCACATCCTCAGCAATCAGGACGGCGTCAAGACGGCTGTGCTGGTCAACGAGTTCGGAGAGATCGGGATCGACAACGATCTGGTGGTGAGCACCGGTGACGACATGGTGGAGCTCAGCAACGGATGCATCTGCTGCTCCATCAACGGGGAGCTTCTCGAGGCGGTGGATCGGATCCTGGAACGCCCCGATCCCGTTGATTACCTGGTGGTTGAAACAACAGGGCTGGCGGACCCGCTTCCCGTGGCCATGACCTTTCTCGGCAGCGAACTGCGCGATCAGACCAGGCTGGACTCGATCATCACCCTGGTGGACGCCGAAAATTTCAACCACGACTTGCTCGACAGCGAGGTCGGTCGCTCCCAGGTTGTCTATGGCGACATTCTTCTGCTGAACAAGACCGATCTTGTTGAAGAGTCGCGGCTGCAAGCGATCGAACAGCAACTCCGCGAGGTCAAGAAGGATGCCCGCATTCTCCGCTCGGTGAAGGGGGGCGTGCCCCTGCCACTGCTGCTGAGCGTGGGGTTGTTTGAAAGCGACCGCGTCGTGAGCAGCGCCGACGATCCATCACTGGACCACAGCGACTGCGATCACGACCACGGTCACTGCGACCACGACCACGACCACGACCACAGCCACAGCCACAGCCACAGCCACAGCCACAGCCACAGCCACAGCCACGATCACGGCCACGCCGATCACCTGGCGATCGAGGGCTATACATCGCTCTCATTCCGAAGTGATGGGCCGTTTGCCCTGCGCAAATTCCAGAATTTCCTCGACAACCAGCTGCCGGCGTCCGTCTTCCGCGCCAAGGGCATTCTCTGGTTCAACGAGAGTGAGCGGCGCCATGTCTTCCACCTGGCAGGCAAACGCTTCTCGATCGATGACAGCGACTGGGTCGGCGCCCGCAAGAATCAGCTGGTGATCATCGGCCGCGATCTCGATCACAATCTGCTGCGCAAGCAGCTTCAGGCTTGCGTGGCCAAGGATGCAGGCAAGGGTTTCGCATGACCTGAATGGCAGTGATCCCTACAAGCAGGACTTGACCAACCTGTTTAAGGTGGCTGCACAAAGGGAGAAGACATGGCCGAACTCCTCACTGCCGCAACAGGATTGATGGCAATCGGCATCGCTGTCTTCATGCTGATGGATTCCGATGATGACAACGGTGGCGGTGGTCTGATGGAACCAACCCTGGTTCCCATCCCCGTCCGGTCCCCCCGTCATTGACCCCCTGTCACTGAGCCCAGCCGGCGTTCAACAAACTTCCTCAAATCCTCGCCCTGCCAGGCGGGGATTTTTTTTGCGCCGACACCAGCCAACCCGAAACGCTATTGCGTATCATTCTCATCAACTTTCTCCCGCTAATGAGGATCAGTCTCAACAGGATGCCGTCGCTCCGATCCGTGTCCCTCTCGGTTCTGGTGGCCGGCGCCTCCCTCCTGCAGGCCTGCAGCACGGAGAAAACCCAGAGCATCGGGGTCTACTCAGGTCGGCACTACAACACCGACCAGGCGCTTTACGACCGCTTCACCGATGAAACCGGAATTCGCATCAAGCTCCTTGAGGCCAAGGACGACGCCCTCATTCAGCGGCTGCGGTCGGAGGGTGAAAGCTCGCCAGCCGATGTTCTGATCCTTGCCGACGCGGCACGGCTCGACCGCGCGGCTGGCCTGGGCCTCTACCGAGCCACCGAATCCAGCACCCTCACCGCATCCGTTCCCGCCGACCTGCGTGATCCGGATCAGCGCTGGTTTGGCCTGACCCGCAGGTTGCGCATCCCCATGGTGAACACGAACCGTGTGCAACCGAACCAGGTCGACCGCTACAGCAAGCTGGCCGCCCCGGACCTGGCCGGCCAGCTCTGCCTCAGGAACCGCAAGAGCGTTTACAACCAGTCCCTCGTGGCATTCATGCTGGATCGAACCGGCGAAGACGCCACGGCCGAATGGATTCGGGGCATGGTCTCCAACCTCGCCCAACCGGTCTTCAGCAGCGACACGCCGATGATCCGCGCCGTGGCCCAGGGTCAGTGCGGCGTCGCGCTGGCGAACACGTATTACCTGGGTCGCCTCCAGGCAGGGGACAAGGGACTCTCCGACCAGCAGCTCAGCCAGTCGGTGCAGGTGGCCTGGACCGATCCCGTGCACGTGAACATCACCGGTGCAGGCGTGACCGCCACCAGCAGGAACCCTGAAGCGGCGCAACGGTTCATCGAGTTCCTCGCCTCAAGCGAGGCCCAGGGGGGCTATGCCGCAGCCAACCATGAATATCCGCTCCGTGGGGTCGGTGAGGATCCGGTCCTGCGCGGCTGGGGCCAGTTCCGCCAGGCCAATGTCTCAGCCGCAAGACTGGGTGAACTGAATGGCAAGGCACTGGAGCTGATGACCGCCAACGGCTGGCAATGAGTGCAGCAACCCGGGGGCTACTGCCCCTGACCATCCGGATCTGGCCCCCAGGACGCAGGCTGCTCAGCGCTGTCGCCGTGCTGCTGGCACTGCTTGCCCTGCTTCCCCTCGGGGGCCTGCTTGGCGCGGGACTGCAGGGTCTGGAGGAAGGGTCAGCCAGCCTCGGCGCCGATGGCGGCCAGCAGATTCGCGGCACCATCGGCCTTCTGATCGGCACCACCACAGTCGGCGCCCTGCTCGGAACCGCCAACGGCTGGCTTCTCGCAAACTGCCGTTTCCCAGGTCGCCGACTGCTCCGGATCGCCCAACTGCTTCCCCTGGCGACCCCCTCCTATCTGCTGGCCGCCACCCTGATCGACCTCTGCAGCCGTCAGGGCATTCGGATTCACGGACTGGGATGGGGGGTGATGGTGCTGGCGCTCTGCACCTATCCCTACGTTTTTCTGCTCAGCACCGAGAGTTTCACCAT
>WTHL01000058.1 GCA_011523155.1 Synechococcus sp. PL34863bin_39
CCTCAGGAGGTCGACCACTTCCCTGGTGTTGGAGGAAAGCTCGGCCCGGTCAAGCAGATCAAGGGCTTGGCTGATCTGCTGCTGACGCATGTCGCTGTACTGACGCCATCGACTGAAGACTTTGACCAGGCGCGACGCGGTGATCGCATTGCGTGCGTCAACGGCGATGATCTGCTCCGCCATGAAGCGGTAACCGCTGCCATTTTCAGCATGGAAAACCGTCGGATTGGAGGCCAGGCCCCCAAGAACAGCCCGCACCGCGTTCGGAGCCGTGCGATCAAAGCGAGGGTGCTCGAGCAACGCTTGGATCCTCTCCAGACCGTCGGATCGTGGCGTTGAAGCTTCAAGGGCGAACCAGGTATCAAGAATGACGGGGCGATCCTGCCAACGATCGTGGAAACATCCCAGTGCATCCTCGCGCTGCGGGCAGTCGTGATTCAGCAGCGCACGCAACCCGGCACGAGCCAGCGTCATCGAAGGCCCCGTGACCGCAGCAAGGCAGGCCTCTCTTGCTGCGGGGTCGGCAGCGGCGGACAACCAGTGCCAAATGAGACCGGTGAGCTGGCGAGGCCCCTGCCCCTGTGGCCAGACGCTCGTGAGCTGGCTCTGGACTGCCGAAAGACGTCTTTTGAGGACTTCCTCCAGCGACTGACCCAACTGCGTTCTGAGTTCACAGGCGGCGACGAAGAGTCCGAGCGGATCTGCCACGTCCTGCAGGGATTCGAGCTCTGCTGGTCCGGGAAAACTGAGAAGCGTCGCCAGAACAGCGGGATCCTGTTCACCCTCTGTTGACAGGAGAACGGCCAAGGCTTCCTGCATGCGCGTTTCGAGGTCGACATCCCCATCCCCCGATGACCGAGCCAGCAGCAGCCTGCGCCAGAGCTGCTGACCGGCATCCCAGCGCGCAAAGGCATCCCTGTCGTGGGCGAACAGATGAAACAACTCCTCAGCTGAATGATCGGTATGCCAGCTGACAGGAGCAGAAAATCCGCGAAACAGTGACACAACCGGTGGGGCTGATCCTGGTGCGAGGTCAGTCAGCTCAAGGGCCTGCTCCGCCTGATCCAGAACGAGGAGTTGGTCCTCAGTGGCATGGCCCCGATCGTCAATCAGAGACATCCGAACCGGAATCACCATCGGATGTTTCTCGGGCTGCCCAGGGGTGGGTGCGGTCACTTGCCGGAAGTGGAGCGTGAGTCGGCCTGCTGATGCATCCCAGGTGCGCTCCACATACACCTGTGGTGTGCCGGCCTGTGAGTACCAGCGCACGAACTGAGCAGGATCGAAGCCAAGGGAACTCCCGTCCTCCTGCGCCCCTTCAAGAATTGCCGTGACGAAGTCATTCGTCGTAGCAGCCTCTCCATCATGGCGCGAGAAGTAGAGCCTCATGCCACGCATGAAACGCTCCTCACCCAGAAGGGTTTGAAGCATTCGAATCAGCTCAGCTCCTTTTTCGTAAATCGTTGTTGTGTAGAAATTGTCGATGGCCTGATAAGCCTCGGGCTTGACCGGGTGGGCCGTGGGCCCGGCGTCTTCCCTGAACTGTGTGTTCCGCAGCAATGAAGCGTCTTCAATCCTTTTCAGCTCTCGGGAATGCAGATCAGCCGTGAAACACTGATCACGGAAGACAGTGAGACCTTCCTTGAGGGAGAGCTGAAACCAGTCACGACAGGTCACCCGGTTCCCAGACCAGTTGTGGAAGTACTCGTGGGCGACCACGCTCTCAATGCGCTCAAGTTCACCATCCGTGGCTGTTTCCGCATCGGCGAGCACGAGCTTGGAGTTGAAGATGTTCAGGCTCTTGTTCTCCATTGCGCCCATGTTGAAGTGGCGCACAGCAACGGTATTGAACTCCTCGAGGTCGTACTCGAGACCGTAAACCTGTTCGTCCCATGCCATGGAACGCTTCAATGAAGCCATCGCATGGGCGGTGTAGGGCTCATCACCCGACTCAACGTGCAGACGCAGGGCGACATCGCGCCCGGAGGCCGTGGTGAAGGAATCCCTGACTTCCCGGAGGTCCCCGGCAACAAGGGCAAATAAATAGGACGGTTTCGGGAAAGGGTCGTCCCAGATCACCGCATGGCGGCTGGGATCTCCGTCAAGCGCTCCACTGCTGACAAGGTTCCCATTCGACAGCAGCACTGGGTAACGATCGCGATCAGCCTCAATCCGCACCCTGTAGCGGCTGAGCACATCGGGCCGATCAGGATGAAAGGTGATGCGACGAAAGCCTTCGGCCTCACATTGGGTGGTGAGCATCCCGCCACTGGCATAGAGCCCCTCGAGAGAAGCGTTCGCATGGGGATCGAGACGACACACCGTCGTCAACAGGAAGGGCTCTCTCGGTGGCCGATGCAGCACCAGGCGCTGATCCTCAAGGCTGTAGTCGGCGGCGGACAACAGCTTGTCGTTGACCCGAAGCCCCAGCAGCTCCAGATCAACGCCCTGAAGCTGCAGCGCGTCTTCTGCTCCAAGACTTGATTTGGGCTCAAACGCCAAGGTTGAGGTGACCTGGACCCTCTCCCCGAGCACCTGAACATCGAGATTCACCCGCGGAAGGTCGAAGGGGAATGGCCGATAGTCAGACAGGTGAACCGTGGGAGCAGTCGTCATGGCGATGTTGCGATGCACCGATCCTGACGTGCTCAGGCACCGGACGGCGGAACACCCTGAAGCAGCAACCTGGCGACGCCGGGATGAAAGCTTCAGTTGGCCGACTTCGCACCCTGCTTCTTGATCGCGGCCTCGACCTTGGCTTTCACATCCTCGGGAACCTGGTCGGCGCAGTACTGAAGCGCTCCGGTGATGATCTGGAATTCAGCTCCAGACAGGAGTTGCTCGTTCGAAAGCTTCTTGGAGCCGACCGACTCCACCTTGCCGCCATGCCGTCCGTTGAGGACCTGAACGTAGGTGGCAGCAGCAACGCCCACGGCCTTGGGGAATTCAATCTTTGCGGCCCTTGCGTTGCAGAGGTAGGAGGAACCCATCCCGCGGTAGAGAAAGATGTCGTCCTGCGTGGCGGGCTTGTTGTTAGGGGCCTGCTGTGCCGCTGCGGGCATCGATCCGACAACCAGAGGAATCAGCGCCAGGGACGCTGACATGAGCACTTGGATGCTGCGGGGAAAGGTAGGCAACGGACCGGGTCAGAATCTCTTAGGCCATGGTGCACCATTTCTGACGGTGTCAACCCCTTGAAGCGGTGACCAGATCCAACTCGAGCCCCAGGAGCGGAATGCTCAACCAATGGGTTCAGGCTGAGATCGGCTCGGCAGCATCCTCAACGCGGGTTTCATGATGGTGCTCGACGATCGCAAGCTCGCCGTTTCTCCAGCTGTAGATCGCTCGCGAGCGGTAGCGATCCTGATCAATCAGACGGGTGTGCTCCAGTACATGCCAATCGGCATAGTGCGACTCGAACACGACTTCGTGCTCATCAACCTGACGCATCTGGGTCTTGACCGGTTGATCCTCGAGGTAAGCGCGGTCACGCTGAAGCTGATGACCGAGCAGGGTGGCCTCCATCACGCCCTGCTTTCGATAGGGCAAAGCATCGGCAGGAAATGCGGCATCATTCTCCGGGCACCATGTGAAGCGATAGCGCGGTGGTCCCACCGCTGACTCAGCGAAAATGTCGACCCTGATGAGCATGTCGAGGTACTGAACCTCGTCCTGGCGGAAGATGTACTGACGTCTCGAACGCCACATCCCAAGATTGCGAGCGAACCAACGCCGCAGATTGCTGTCGAGGTTGAAGCGATCACTGGGCGGTGGCCCATCGGGAGGATGTTGGGCACCCCGTCGTTCGAGAGAGAGCAACGACATAACCGGTACCGCAAGACAACAGTCTGTACAGGTTCGTCATAGCGGATCTGTCCACGGGCGCAAAAACCCATAAGGTGAGCATCAACTTTGGCAATCGCAGTCCTGTGGATGGGAATGCTCCCAATCCGCGTCAGCCCCTGAAGCTATTGCTGGTTGCCGGCAGACATCATCTGTCGAGCGGAGACATTCGATCGCTGATCCAGTTTCTCGAAAGCGAGGACTGCGGCTTTGATGTCACCCTTCAGGTGGCGGACCCATCCACACAGCCGGAACTCCTGGAGCTTCACAGGCTGGTGGTGACCCCTGCGCTGATCAAGTTGCAGCCATCCCCCAAACAGGTGTTCGCGGGTAGCAGCATTTTCCAGCAACTGCGCGGCTGGGTGCCGCGCTGGCAACAGGATGAAGTTGTCAGTGGTCTCGGCCTCAGCCTTCAGCCCACAGAGCTGGACGGGAGCCGAACCCAGCGAGAGCTGCAGCTGGAGGATCAGCTACTAGTTCTCCGACAAGAGAACGAAACCCTGATCGACCGGCTGCAGGCCCAGGAGCGACTCCTGCGCATGGTTGCCCATGAGCTGCGAACGCCTCTGACCGCCGCCACGCTTGCTCTTCAGAGTCAGCAGCTTGGACAGATTGATCTCAACCGGTTCCAGGACGTTCTGAAGCGACGGCTTGAGGAGATTGCCCTTCTCTCCAAAGACCTCCTGGAAGTGGGCAGCACGCGCTGGGAAGCGATGTTTAATCCGCAACGGCTGGACCTGGCCAGCGTCGCGGCTGAAGCGATCCTGGAACTCGAAAAACAATGGTTGGGGCGTGATGTCGGCATTCACACCGACATTCCTTCGGATCTGCCCAGAGTGTTTGCTGATCGGCGTCGCATGCGACAGGTACTGCTCAACCTGATGGAAAACGCTCTGAAATACACCCAGGACGGAGGCGAAGTGACCTTGACCATGCTCCACCGCACCAGTCAATGGCTGCAGATCAGTGTTTGTGACAGTGGACCGGGCATCCCAACCGAGGAACAACAAAGGATCTTTCTGGATCGCGTCCGCTTGCCTCAGACGTCCCATGAGACATCAGGGTTCGGCGTTGGGCTCTCCGTGTGCAGACGCATCGTTGAAGTGCATGGCGGCAAGATCTGGGTGGTCTCCGCCCCCGGCGAGGGAGCCTGCTTCTTCTTCACGGTCCCTGTCTGGCAGGGACAGGATCAAAGTAAGACTGATCAGACTGCAACAGGTGTCTTGACGGAGGGTCCTCCAGACCCGTAGTTTCTTTTCGTGGTCGGGAAGCAATCCGAACACGGCCTCGCCCCCATCGTCTAGAGGCCTAGGACACCTCCCTTTCACGGAGGC
>WTHL01000324.1 GCA_011523155.1 Synechococcus sp. PL34863bin_39
CCTCACCAGTTCAACGGTGCTGCTGAACGGTTCACCTTTGCCCTCATCGCGCACCACGTGGAGGTAACCGGTTCCGGCCGCTTCGGCGAAGTCAAAGCTGTAGTGACCCTGGGCATCAGCAATCGGGTCAAGCTCCAGCGCGGGGTTTCCCACATAGCCACGCACGGTGCCGTCGCGCCCCGCATCCACCATTAGCCCCTTGATCGGCCCGTCGGAACCGAAGCGCAGATTGACGCGCCCGTGCTGCACCTTCATCGAACTGGCAAGCAGCAGTCCCGCCCCCATGGCACGGCCCAGCATCACGGTGGTGAGGTACGACAGACCATGCCGGCGCCTGGCCTCACGGGTGGTTTCCGTTGTGCTGACAGCCACAAGTCGGATGCCGCCGCCGGCTGCGGTTGCCCGGACAAGGCGGTCACTCATGCCAATGGTTCAGCTGCGGCTCATGGTGACAGAACACGCAGCTGACCTGCCTGAAGCATCCGTCGCTCGCAGGTCCAACCAGCGAACAGATCAGGCTCATGGGTCACCACGATCAGCACCTTGTCTGCGGCCAGGCGCTGGAGAAGATCCAGCACCTCATCGCGCACCGACCAGTCCAGGCCCGCCGTGGGCTCGTCAAGCAGCAGCACATCCGGTTCACGTAGAAGCTGAACGGCCAGGGCCAGACGCCGCTGCTGACCGCCGCTCAGCCGTTCAGGGGCCTGCTTGAGGTTCACATCCGTCAGCCCGACACGCCTGAGCACGCCATGCATCCGCTCGGAGCCAAGGCGCCGGTGACCCAGCTTCAGCTCCTGACTGACGCTGAGCCCGAGGAAATGGCGTTCCGGAAACTGAAACAGCAGACCGCAGAGCCAACGACGCTGGCGGCGATTGAGCGGTTCTCCATTCCAGCTGACGGAGCCCTGCTGCGTCGCAGCCAGACCGCTGATCACCTCAATCAAACTCGTCTTGCCACTGCCGCTGGCGCCGGAGATCAACACCGGACGCCCGGGTTCGGCGCGCAGACTGACGCCCTGCAGAACAGGGGTTTCGAGGGTTGCCGGCTGGTAATGCAGATCTCTGAGTTCGAGCATGGGGCTCCGCCTGTCCCGATCGCGATCCGGCTACGACACAGCTTGCTTGATCAGGGCCCTCGGCAGCGATGATGCAATGAAGCGCGAAGAACCATGGACGTCCGTTTCCGCGAGGTCGACCCCTTCAATTGCTGGCTCTGGCTTCGTTTTGCCGAAATTCCAAGTCAGGGGGAACGCAATTACGTTGATGGTGTGTTCGACAGCTGGTATGTGATGGGGCGTCTCGGCGCCTTCAATGCCGAGAACCTCCAGGCCCATGAGGCCGGAGAGGACCTCAGCTGGATGAGCTACGACAACGAGAACGCGGCATCGGCCATGCCTGCCCTGATGCACAACATGGGGCAGCTCGAATACAACCAGCAATGGGGCCGCTGCTGGATCGACCTCGGCACCAGTGATGCCTTCGCCCTTGATGTGCTGATCAATGCACTGCGACAACTCGACAGTGATGTGGTGCAGCTCGAGGAACTGCTCGTGGGTGGGGAAAACGAGGACTGGCCCGTTGAGGAGCACCCCGACAGCGTCTTCCCCTCGATGAACTGACCGGGAGATGGCCGAGCTGCGCCGCCTTCTGATTGAGGCCGATCGGCTTCGGGACGCTGATGCCGATGGCGTGCTGGCTCTGGACACCACCGAGCGCCACTATCTCCGGAGGGTTCTGAGGCTCCGGCCAGGTGATCCGTTTGACGTGGTCGATGGCCTGGGCCATCGCTGGACTGCAGGGTTGGTGAGTGGGGAGGAACTCCGGCTCAGCCAGCCGCTCGCTGAACCGATCGAGTGCGCACCCGCACCATCACCGGTGCTGGGTCTGGCGGTTGTCGGCGTCCGACGCGGAATGGACGCGCTCATGCGCATGGCCTGCGAGCTGGGCATCGATCGCATCCAACCGCTTCACTCCCGATGGCGAACGCCGCAGGCGGAGGATCGTCCCGAGCGCTGGCAAACGATTCTCAAGGAGGCCACCGAACAGTGCGAACGCCTGTGGAGGCCTGAGCTGCTTGCGGTCAAACCAGCCGCTGCGTGGTGGTCCGAACCTGATGCAGCTGCCGCCCGTGCCCTGGCCACCACGCGACATCACACGCTTCCAAGCCTTGCCGCTTGGCTGAACCAGCAACAGGCAGTTGGATCGGATCAGGGACCGAAGGAGATCTGGCTGGCGATCGGCCCGGAAGCCGGCTGGTCGGAGGATGAAGTGCTGGCCGCAGGTGCACAGGGCTGGACCACGGTGCAGCTGGGCCCGTCGATTCTGAGAACCGCCACCGCGGCGGTGGCAGCAGCCACCTTGATGACCAACTGGCGATCGATGCGGAATCCCTGAGCCGCCGCCTCCCGCAGCCCCGATGCAATCTCCGGCCCTAAACGAGCGGGCAGAACACGGGGATGTACAGCGTGGCCAGCACCAGAGGAATCAGCTGGCCCTTGCTCAGGGGCAACTGCCATGTCCCGATCCTTGTTGTGGCCCCTGGCCGGGCCAATTGTCCAAACAAATACCTCGCCAGGAGAAAACAGACACCAATCAGGAGCACACCCTCGATCCTGGAGGCATCAGCAATCAAGCGATAAATGCCGAGATAGAAAAAGCCAACTGAGAAGAAAAGAGCCACCTGACGAGCAGTGTTCACAACCAATTGCTGGGTTTTCATTGGATCGCCTGGGCTTGCATCCTCATCCAGATCCTAGAGGCAGCCAAGGAACCCGCAATCACCCACGTGCATTCAGCCGTCCTTGCACCTCTGCCAGGCGATCGCCTTGATTCCAGCCACCCGTGGATCATCAAAAGGTGAGAGGGACCCAAACAGTTCTTCGGCGGGAATGAGTCCGCGTTTCCATGCCTCACCGAACTGCATCTTGAATTCAGATCTCAGACAGGCCAACTTGAATTTATCGACCTCATTCAGATTCCGAACATGCTGAATCTACTGCTCACGCAGCTTTAATTCCTGAGACCCTAAAATAAGATTGTAAACCCCGAAAATAACCACGCTGAGACCAACAACGAATTCCCAGCGTTTGTAAAAGCCTTCATTGCCCTGCTTCTGGGTCGCTGCACCCGATTCAGACCCAGTCACCACGTCAGAGTCGGGCACGTCACACCGGATTGCGTGACGTCCTCCTAGCGCCTGCAATGAACCTGGTCAAGCCGTTCTGCTGATTGCGTTCAATTACAGGACCTCCATCCAATGGGATCAGCACGAGATCCAGCCCATAAATTGCCAGGCATGGGAGCTCGCATCACCAAAGACCAGTTTCTCGAACGTGCGAAACAGCGCTTCGGTGACCGCTTCAGTTACGACGACATTCACTACCGCAGCTACAAAAGCCCGATCAAAATCCGCTGCCTGAAGCATCCGGTGCAGCCGATCTCCATCACGCCCGAGAAGCACCTGCAGACCACAGGTGGTTGCCGGCATTGCCTGAGGGAGAAGCGGATCGAGTCGCTGGAGCGTGAGCTGAACCGCAACACCCCGATTCAACGCTCGATCACTCAGTCTCGCGCAGCGACCTCAAGCACCAGAAAGTAGGTCGTCAGCGCAGCGACACACGCTGATAGCAGAACCAAACCCACTGCTGAAACAGCAGGTTTCTGTGGGATCGCCACAGCGTCTGCGCATGATCGGGCTCAAAGTTCTCCGGGGGTGGCACATCACCACGGGCCTTGTCCCGTTCCATCTCCGCAAGAATCCTGCCGGCGTTGTATTCGGGATGGCCGAGATGCATCAGCTGGCGCTGGTCCGTGGTTTCGAAAATGGTGTAGCCGACCCGCTCCCCGTAGGCCAGGAGTCGCAGACGCCCCTGGCGCTGGGCAGCCTCCATCGCAGCGTCCGGCAAGCCGGCATGGCGACTCTGGGGACAGAGAAAGACATCATCCTGGGTCCCCATCAGCGGGTGTCCAGGCACAAGGCTTCGCATCGGATACACCCCGAACAACTTCTTGTCGAAGGCGACCTTGTCGACACCAGCCAGATAGGCGAGGGCGAAGCCAGCCCAGCAGAGGCCGAGAGTGCTGGCACAGTTGCGGCGCGCATCCTCGATCAACTCAACCAGTTCCGACCAGTAGTTCACCGCTTCAAACGGCAGATGCTCAACCGGTGCACCGGTGATGATCAGACCATCCAGGGGCGCGGCGGCATTGGCCTCCTCCCAGCTGACATACAGCTGGTCGAGGTGGGTGTTGTCCCAGGTTTTGTAGGAATGGCTGCGCAGGCGGATCCAGATCGGTTCGATCTGGAGCGGAGATAGGCCAAGGGGATGGAGCAGGTTGAATTCGTACTGCTTCCCGAGCGGCATGATGTTGAGAATGCCGATGCGCAGAGGACGGATGTCCTGGCGTTCCGCCAGTTCCGGCTCAATCCAGGAAATCCGGTTGCGTTCAACCGCGGCGATCTTGTGATAGCTGCGCGGAAGGATCAGGGCCATGGCGTCGCCGGATCAGGCAATCCCAGCAAGGGCCTGATCGAAATCAGCCTTGATGTCATCGATGTGCTCCAGTCCCACGGACACGCGCACCATGGTGGGGGTGACCCCTGCTGAGGCCTGCTCATCCTCCGACAGCTGCTGATGGGTTGTGGATGCTGGATGGATCACCAGGGTCTTTGCATCGCCCACATTGGCCAGGTGGCTGGCCAGCTTGAGGCTGTCGATGAAACGGACGGCATCGTCATAGCCCCCCTTGAGGGAGAACATCAGCATGCAGCCCATGCCGCGGCCGGTGAGGTAGGTCTTGGCGGCTGCGTGATACGGATCCTCCGGAAGACCTGGATAGCTCACCGATGCCACACCGGGATGGGACTGAAGCCAAGTGGCCAGAGCCATGGCGTTCTCCGTGTGTCGTTCGACCCGAAGGCTCAGGGTTTCGAGGCCCTGCAGCAACAGGAAACTGTTGAAGGGGCTGACCGCCGGACCCCAGTCCCGGAGACCTTCCACACGGGCCCGAAGGGCGAAGGCGATGTTGCGGTCATCGGAAAGCCCCAGCATCTTGCAGACATCGCTGCCGAAACCGAAGGCATCCCAGTGCACCAGGCCGTGATAGGCCGCACTGGGCTGGCTCATCAACGGGAACTTGCCGTTGCCCCAG
>WTHL01000261.1 GCA_011523155.1 Synechococcus sp. PL34863bin_39
CAATGGCGAGCAGTAGCTGTTTCCTTTCGAATCAGGCAGACGGGTACCCGCAATGAACAGCCGTGGCCGAAGCTGTGGAACGCCGTGTTCCCAGGCATGAACAAGACGGGCATGCACGCGGTAGCCAGCAGCTTCCGCGCGGCTGACGATTCCTCGGAACACCTCTTGGTCACCTGTCTGGGCGATGTCAGGAACGTTCTCCATCAAGAAGGCACGCGGCATGACGCCCTCAACAACGGTGAGAAACGATTCCCACAGTTCGCGGCGGCCTTCGTTCAGCTCTTGGTGCTGATCAAACACGTCATCGTCATGCTTCCTCCAGCGGATGTTCCGGGAGAAGGGCTGACAGGGTGGGCCTCCAGCTACCAGTGCCACCTCCCCACCGGCGTTGAGTTGGCGGCAGAGTTGCGCCAGCACTTCTGGGTCACTTAAATCGCACTGTTCAGAGCAGCCGCCGAAGTGATGACGGTGGGTTGCTATTGAGTCAGGCCGGATGTCGCAAGCCAGCACCACCTCGAAGCCGGCACGGTGCAGGCCAAGGCTCAAGCCTCCGGCACCGCTGAACAAATCCACCGCAAGCGGGGTATCCGCTGCGATCGATCGCATGTAGCCGGGTAGTTCATCAAGGCTGCAGCTGGTTTGGTTCGGCTCGAGAACCTGTTCGGGCCCTTTCACGGCCTTCAACCGATGCGGATCATCAGGGATCAGGCTTTTCACCATCAGGCGCTTTGCTCCTCGTCTTGGCTTCGGATCAGTCCGGCGATCTCGCCTTCGTCCAGTAGGTCGAGACAGATAGATCCTCCGAGGCCGTTCAGGCGGCGGACCCCCGCACGCACCCGCAGATCAGGCAGATCTGCCAGCTCGCTCGTGAGTACACGGTTCACCGCCGGCAGCAAACCGTATTCCCGGTCACTGATGCCGAGATGCAGTTCTTGGCTGGTGAACAGGCGCCTAACGAGGTCGTAGTCCTCGCCTTCGGACCCGATAAGCCTCTGAGCGGCGAAGAAGAGACGGGCGAAGGTGTTGCGGCCGTGGCCGTTGATCGAGGCGGTGCCCAGAAAACGAACCGCTGGCACCGGACGATGCCCTTTCCCGCTGAGGAATCCGTCCTCGGGATCGGCGGGTGCGCTTCCCCTCCATCGCCTCCACACCAGATCGTGATGGCGAACAAGGCAGAACCAGTGCCAGACGCGCATGTCGGTGGTCACCGATTCCGGCAGGTGCCGCAGGGCTCTGTGGAGTGGCTCAACAAGAGCGCCATCCATCGCGGACTCGCGCACATCACTGCTGAGCAGTTGTTCCAGTGCGGCATCGAAACCCGAGAGGTCCACCTCGGCATCCACCGGTTTCACCTCCAGCAGATGGGGATCGCGAAGCGCTTCCACAAGCCCCTGTTCACTCACCGGATGCACGAGCCGGAACAGATCGTTGCTCATGCCGCCTCCGCTTCGATGGCCGCGTCAGCCTCTGCCGTTGGATGAACCTGCTGGGCATCGGCCATTGCCTCGGCTAGGGCCACGAGACGGGTCTCTTCCTGGATCAGTGCCGGCATCCGCAGCATCAGGCGCATGAATCCTCCCGGGCTGTGGAGTTCACGCACGAGCAGGGGAAGGGCGCTGTGGGCTGGCAGATCAGCGCCGGTAAGCCCCGGAGCGAACAGCCCGAGCAACCGGCTCTGCCAGCTGTTCATCGATGCGATCGCCTCTTCGGGATCGATGGTCCGGTCCTGATCCACGATGCGCTGCAGATCGGCGAGTGCACCGGAGACAAGCAGAGGCCAGACGCCTGAGCAGATCGCCATGAACACGGCATCACGCTGCAGCGCCGGACCGTTGCGGCGTCTGCCGCGGCTCATCAGCAGCCTCCGCAGGGGGGCCGAGACGTTCGCGTTGAGTTCCAGCACCGGCGGTTCGCCGGGCTGAAGCCGCCAGAGCTGCTGGCTCGCTCCACTGGGGAAGTCGGTCCAGCGCAGCTGGAACAGGGCTTCGCTCTTTGCACTTCTGCTTGTGAAGCGCACCGTATGGATGCGGCTGCGGCCAACGATCTGTCCCTTTTTGTCGGCGAAACCTTCGCGGGGCTCTTTTGCTGCTGATGTGCGGACCAGAAGCGCTTCAGCTCGGACCTCCTCTCCATCGAGAAGGGCTGAGAAATCATGCTCGGCGAACCACAGACCGAGGCCGTCATCCTCAAGCGGCACCACGATTCTGCGGCCGGTTGATCTGCTGATCAGGCGGCAGATGAAGCGAGCGGGGGGCTGCTTCTGTTCCTCAGCAGGGAAACAGTCTTCCCAGCCCCATGGCGGTGTCAGCAGGATCTCCAGGCGGACGGCTTCCGTCGCACTGCTGAAACGGAAGGTGACCGCGTTGCTCACCTCCTGAATCACCTCTTCGGAAATGCTTTCCGGAGCGGTGACGCGGAAGGCGCCATCCAGGTCGACTGTCTTCCAGGGAAGGAATTCCATGGCTCAACCCCCCTGCCGGAAACCGGCCAGTGTCGGGTCAACGCCCGCCGGTGGCCTGACCAGACAGCGGAACGGGAGTGTGCGGAAGCCTGAGCTCACCGAGAAGACGAAGCGCCTGGCATCGGAATCATCAAGGCTCACTTCGCTGACGGAGCCCATCAGTTCGAGGTCGCTGATTCTCCAGGCCTCTCCCTTGCCGGAATCGGCCAGGCTGCTGAAGCTGAGGCCTGCGGTGGCGCTTGCTTCTCCCTTGCCATGGCGGATCAGCTCACCCTGGAGCGACCACCCTTCCCGTGATGGATCAAAGCAGCATCCATCCCTGTCCAGAACGATCTCCAGTCGCGGTCGTTCGCCGCGTTTCGTTTCCGAAGGCGAGCTGACACCCCGGCCGAGATTGAGCATCCGTGCCAGCAGTTCTGGGCCTTCATCCGGTGACGGTTCATCTGCAATCAGCAGTTTCTGGATCACCAGCTGCCGCAGCTCCGAGCGCAGCCCCCGCAATCGCCCAGCTGATCCACGCCAGTCGTAGCTCTCCCTCAGACGCCGGGTTGTCGGCAGCCAGTCGTCATGGGTGACGGGCTCCGCAGCCCGGAAGTACTCCTCCACATCCGCCGGCACTGCGCTCTGAGCATCCATGGCTGCGGAAGCCGGGATGTGCTGAATGGCATTGCCCACCAGTGCAGCTGCGCAGTAGGCACCGCCATCGTTCAGACGGTTTCCGTCGACGTAGTCGACGACCATGCCCGCGCCGCGGATCAGAGCGATGGTGGATCGGCAGGGCAGGCAGCCTTCGGTCGGGCTGACCCTGGTCACACCGAGGCGGATGGTGGTTTCCGCCGGCTTGTGCAGCAGGTCAGGCCGATCCTCAGGGTGGATTCTCCTGGGGAGGGGGAACCCGGTCAGATCCAGAGCGGCGGAGTCTCCGGGTTCCAGGGCTGCAACGGTTCCCGGTTCGGTCCGGCTGGCGGCGAGGAAGGGGGCCCAGACGCCGTTCACTTCGGCACGGCACACATGGCTCGGATGTGTTTCTCCGCTGCGGAAGACACGGGCCTGAACCTCGAGGCGCCCCCAGCTGATCGCTGGCCAGAACCATTTCGCTGCAGCATCGGTCAGGTCTGCGCAGAGCTCCTCCGGATCACGGATGCCGAGTTCTCCGGTGTCCTCCCGATCCGGTTCATGGAAGGCGGGAATCAGCAGGGTCGTTCCGCTCCCGCTGAGCCCGGCTCGGTCCAGTTTCAGATCGATGCATGCTTCGTCCGATCTCCAGTCGGAAAGAGCCACATCGATTCCGTCGCGTAGTCCGGGTGAGCCGAGATAGGCCCCATCTAGAAAGGAAGCTCCGTCGAGGTCATGGGCCGGGATCTCGCTTCGCCCGAACACCCTCAGGCCTTCTTGTTCCCTTCCATGCACGCGGGAGGAGAACAGAACCGTGAGCAGGCGGGAATGCATCCAGCTCACCGCCTTGCCGAGCCCGAAGCTTCCACCACGCCCGGCGTCATTACCGGTGGAGAAATTCTGAATGCAAAGTCGGCGGAAGTTGCCGTTCTCTTCCCAGTCATCACCCGAGAGCCCTTCGGTCCCGCTGTCACTGATACGCAGACATACGAGGGTGTCGGCTTCCATTGCTTGGAGCCCCGCTCTGAGAGTGAGCGCAGCACCACTGAGGCCAGTTACCGCACCCATATGCGGTTTCAAACCACCCCAGTCCGCAGCCCTTAGAAATGCATCACGCTCTTCACCGTTCAGCAGCAGCAGATCGAAATAGACAGATGCCCTCTCAGAGCCGATCCTTTGATCGCAGCTGTTCTGGCAGATCTCTCTTACGAGTGTCTCGAGAAGGGGCCTGCGCTTCTGACTACTTCCTGACTCAAACAGCTCGGCCGCAGTGCTTCCCCCACTGGCACGGCCCTGACCAAGTGCCGGAGTCGAAACCCACTGTAGTGGTGCCGGCATGGAGCTTATGAAGCGTTTGGACACTGTATCTGGTGTGAGTGGAATTTAAGGACCTCAGGCGCTCCTGTCACTAGACCCGTGACCAAGACGAATCAGTTCTTTTCATCAGCACTCACGCCTACCTGAATTTCTCTCTCTTTTCGACCTTCCTTACGTCACTCCGCCGGCGAAGGAAGCCATTTCCCTTGGCGGTCATCACCAGCGCATCCCGCCAGCTGCATTTGCGTTCAGCGTTGGTGGCTCTGATTGATGCCAGAGCTTCAGCGATGGAACAGAAGCGCCAAGGCGTATCCAAGGACTAGACCGATGCCCAAGGTGAGCCAGAGCAGCTGTGACTTCGACAAGTGGAGATTCTCGGGAATCCCTTTAATCCACTGTTTAAGAAGCGAGAGCACTGGGTAGAGCCTCGCCACCCTCAGCTTCGACTGGTACTCATCCCAAGTCTCTTTATCTGGGTAGTAGTGGGTTCTGGAGTTGAAGGTTGCGCTACTAGGGATTTGGTGCGCCTCCCATTTATGCCTCGCCCGGGCCATACCCGACCAAGCATGGGCACCAGGATCAAAGTTGCAGTGAGGGCACTTGAAGTAGCTCATGTCTCCTCAATCACCACCAGCGCAACTTCACAACGGCTACGAGTCCGACTCTGAGGGCTCGACCATCCAACCCAAAAGGCGCTCTATGACTTCACCGCGACTTCTTAGGCCCCACTCCTTGCGCTTGAGGTCAATCATTGCCG
>WTHL01000214.1 GCA_011523155.1 Synechococcus sp. PL34863bin_39
CGCAGCGTCATGCTGGAGATCAGAGCAGGGGCTGGTGGCGATGAAGCCTGCATCTGGGCCGGTGATCTGGCGCGCATGTACGAGCGCTACAGCCAGAAGCTCGGCTGGACCGTTCAACCCATCAGCAGCAATGAAGCGGATCTGGGGGGATTCCGGGAATTGATCCTCTCGGTCAAGGGGGACAGCGTGTTCAGCCAGCTCAAGTTCGAAGCCGGGGTGCATCGGGTCCAAAGGGTCCCCGCCACCGAATCCCAGGGACGTGTCCACACCTCCACCGCCACCGTCGCCGTGATGCCCGAGGCCGACCCCGTGGAAGTGCAGTTGGATCCCAAGGATCTGGAGATCAGTACCGCCCGCTCCGGCGGCGCCGGGGGGCAGAACGTCAACAAGGTTGAAACCGCCGTGGACCTGCTCCACAAACCCAGCGGCATCCGCGTCTTCTGCACCCAGGAGCGCTCACAGCTGCAGAACCGGGAACGGGCCCTTGAGATCCTGCGAGCCAAGCTGCTGGAGCAGGAGCAACGGGAGGCGGCGGCTCGCGAAAGCAGCGACCGTCGCGCCCAGGTGGGCAGCGGGGATCGCAGTGAAAAAATCCGCACCTACAACTACAAGGACAACCGCACCACCGATCACCGGCTGGGCAGAAACTTCTCCCTGGAGCCGGTGCTGGACGGTCAGCTCGAGGATCTGATCGGCGCCTGCATCGCTGAAGAACAACGGCGGAAACTGGAGGCCCTTAGCCAACAGGACGAGGACTGACGCTCAGATCAGGCACCGATCACGTATTTGGCCCATTCGCTGTGGCGTCCGGAATGGATCTGACGGGTTGCTTCAAAACTGAGGCTGCTCAGGGGACGGCGCGGCACCCGCATCAGCGGCATGTCAGCTTCCTTGGGGGTGCGATTGCCCTTGCGAACATTGCAGCTCAGACAGGCGGTGGTCACGTTTTCCCAGGTGTCACTACCACCACGGCTGCGGGGCACCACGTGGTCGATCGACAGCGGCTCGTTGCGGCAGCCGCAGTACTGACAGCTGTGGTTGTCGCGATGGAACAGGTTGCGTCTTGTCAGCGGCAACTGACGGAAGGGCACCCGGACGTATTGCCGCAAGCGAATAACGGTCGGGAGATGGGTGCCACGCCGGATCTCGCGGGTGGAATCCTGCTCGAGACTCTCAGCTTTGCCCTTGAGCATCATCACCATGGCGCGGCGCCAGGTGGTGATATTCAACGGCTCGTAGGACGCATTGAGAACGAGAACCTGGCCCATGCCAGCTCCCTGAATACAGGCCATGCTATCGATCCCACCAAGCCCTCCTTGGTAACGCTGAGCACCAAAGCCCCATGTCGGAGCTAAGTCCACGCCAGCGCGCCTGGGTGGAGGTCTCCCCCACGGCCATCGAGGCCAACTGCCGACTGCTGCGCCGTCAGCTCGCCCCGGGCTGCCAGCTGATGGCCGTGGTGAAAGCCGACGGCTATGGCCACGGCGCCGTGACCGTGGCGAAGGCCGCTCTGCGCAGCGGGGCATCCAGCCTTGGCGTGGCAACCCTTCAGGAAGGCCTGGAACTGCGAAATGCAGGCATCGAGGCGCCGGTGCTGATCCTCAGCGCCTTGCACACCCCGGAGGATCTCGGCCACTGCCTGGAGCGACGGCTGATGCCGACCCTGAGCAGCCTGGATGAAGCGAAAACCGCCGCTGCGGTCGCTATGGGGCGAGGGACCGACCGCTTCCCAGTGCAGCTGAAACTCGATACGGGGATGGGCAGGCTCGGTGGTGAATGGCAGGAGGGTGCTGGGCTGGTGCAGTCCATCCGTAACCTGCCGCAGCTGAAGCTGGTGGGCCTTTACAGCCACCTCGCCTGCGCCGACGAACCAGACGATCAGCTGACCCAGGTGCAGCTGCAGCGCTTTCGATCCGTCATTGAGGCCCTGCCGGGTGGCGGCAATGACCTGTGCTGCCACTTGGCGAACTCCGCCGGCACCCTGAAGGACCCTCGGCTGCACCTCGACATGGTGCGCGTTGGCCTCGCCCTTTACGGACAATCTCCCGCTGACCACCTCGGCATGGATCTGGCACTGCAGCCTGCCTTGGCTGTGAAGGCACGCGTCAGTCTGATTCGTGAGGTGCCGAGCGGCAGCGGCATCAGCTACGGCCATCGTTTTGTCACCAGCCGTCCGTCGCGTCTGGCCGTCATTGGCATCGGCTACGCCGACGGTGTGGTCCGGGCCCTCAGCGGCAGGATCGAGGTCCTGCATCGTGGTCGCCGGTTGCCCCAGGTGGGCAACATCACCATGGACCAAATCATCCTGGATGCCACCGGAATCGAGGATCTGACGGTGGGCGACACCATCACGCTGCTGGGGCAGGACGGAGCTGACTGCATCAATCCTCAGGACTGGAGTGTTCGCTGCGGCTCCATCCCCTGGGAAATTCTCTGTGGTTTCAAACACCGCCTGCCACGGGTCGAGATCTGACCGACCGTCCAACGCTTGGTATTCTGTTGAGGCCACTGGAGAGGTGGCTGAGTGGTTGAAAGCGGCTCCCTGCTAAGGAGTTACAGGAGGCAACTTCTGTCGAGGGTTCGAATCCCTCCCTCTCCGTTCCGGTCCAGATCCGCGGTTTCAGCTCTCCTCGGAAGGCTTGAAACCGCATAAGGCCCGTGCGAGCTCGGGCAGAAGCTGTTCATCCTGAGCGCGGTCACTCCCATTGCCGAAGGCCACCACCAACGTGGGGGGAGCATCCGGCAGCTGCCACCAGGCTGCGTCATGGCGAGCCTGGCTCATCCACCCCGCCTTGCTCCAAAGACGTGTCTCAGCGGGTACCCCTTCTCCAAGAAATCCGTCCACCTGGTTCTCCGGATCAGCTCGACGTTGGTCGGGGTCCAGGGAACGACTGAGCAGGTCCCGCAAACGGCGGCAGGCTGGGGGTGACACGACAGCGCCGGTCATCACCGCCTCCAACATCCTGGCCGTGGAAGCGGTGCTCAGGGCATTGCAATTGCCATTGTCTGCGCCGTAAAAATGCTTCTCCCGTCCATAGGGGCCGTCTCCCCAGGTCTTCTGGCAGCAGTTCACGCCATCAAGCTCCGGCCATTCCAAAGTGGCCAACCAGTCATTCACCAGCCGGCGCTGGCGCTGCCATTGCTCCCAGCGCTCCCCTTGCAAAGCGGGGCCACTGGTGGTGCCGGTGAGCAGATCCACCACCAATCCCGTGGCGTCATTGCTCGAGTCCGCGATCATGTCGCGCAGGGCACGCTGGAGTTCGTCACTGTCAGGGATCAGATCCCGCTGCTGCCAGCGTTCGACCGCCACGGCGTAGATCAGCTTCACAACGCTGGCGGGGTAAACGCAGCGATCCTCATTCCAGGCTGCGCCGTGCCCCTGACCGGCCTCGGGACTGACGTCGCCATAGCGCACCCACGTGAGCGAGAGGCTGTTGCGCAGCCCGGGACGCCCTTCAGCATCCAGCTGATCCAGTACCGACTCGAGATACGAAGCCATGGCGGGATCGGGGCGGTAGAACGCCATGGCGACAGCGACGGGTCATGGCGACGTTAAACACACTGCTGGCTCCTGACCTGATCAAGCCGGGAACGCAGTGGACCCTCCTGAGCAACGTCAATGGTTATGGGCGCCCCACCGGCGACAACCTGACAACCCAGGGGCGCCATGGTCGCAGCATCCGCTTGCTGGAGCGGAGGGGAGATCGACTGTTGGTGCAGCTGCTGGAGGACGGCTACCGCTGCTGGATGGATCGCGATGCCCTCATCGGGCGAGCGGAGCAACGGGCTGTCTGGCAACCGACCTTGCTTCCGGCAACAGACATTCAGCGGCGACTACCGGCGGTGCTGGCCTGGAGCCAACGGGCCCAGCAGCAGCCCAACAACTACCTCTGGGGCGGCACCACCGAACCGAACATGGATTGCTCAGGGCTGGTGCAACTGGCCTTTGCCAGCCAGGACATCTGGATTCCCCGAGACGCCTATCAACAGGAGCGGTTCTGCCAGCCCGTGGCGGTTCAGGTAGGGCAACTGCAGCTGCTGCAACCAGGAGATCTGATCTTCTTCGGGTCAAAGCGGCGTTGCACCCATGTGGGGATCCATCTGGGCGGAGGGTTCTACCGCCACAGTTCAGGCCGCGAGCACGGTCGCAATGGAATCGGGGTCGACAGTCTTCACCTTGCGGATCCCCATCCCGTCGCCAACCACTATCGGGCGGAGCTAAGGGGAGCAGGTCGCGTGATGCGTTGCCACGACGGCACACCTCTGAGCTGAACCCTGGGGCGGGTCGGCTTAGGTTGCAGCGATCAGCAGACCCTGCGGCATGAGCACACCCCTGGACCTGTCCGTGGTGGTGCCCCTCTACAACGAGGAGGAAAGCCTGCCCCATCTGGTGGAGCAGTTGCTTCAGGCGCTGAGACCCAGCGGCGAACGTTTCGAACTGGTATTGGTCAACGACGGCTCCAGTGACCGCACAGCTGAGGTCCTGGAGCAGATCAGCCGGACGGTCCCGGAACTGGTGGCGGTGCTGCTGCGCAAGAACTACGGCCAGACAGCAGCAATGGCCGCTGGGTTCGATGTCGCCCAGGGCGAGGTGATCGTGAGCCTTGATGGCGACCTGCAGAACGATCCTGCCGACATCCCGATGCTGTTGAGCAAGCTGCGGGAGGGCTATGACCTGGTGAGCGGCTGGCGCCATCAACGTCAGGACGCTGCTCTACAACGCAAACTCCCGTCCCGCATCGCCAACCGTCTGATCGGACGCGTCACCGGCGTGAAGCTGCACGACTACGGCTGCTCCCTCAAGGCCTACCGGCGCGAGGTGCTTGCAGACATGCGTCTCTATGGAGAGCTGCATCGCTTTCTTCCCGCCCTGGCCTTCATCGAGGGTGCTCGGATCACCGAAGTGAAGGTGAACCACCGGGCGCGTCAGTTCGGCAGCAGCAAGTACGGGATCGATCGCACCTTCCGTGTGCTGATGGATCTGCTCACCGTCTGGTTCATGAAGCGTTTTCTGACCCGGCCGATGTACGTGTTCGGCTTCGGAGGGCTACTGGCCATCGCCGCCAGCCTCGTCACCAGCACCTATCTCTTCGTGATCAAGGTGATGGGAGGCGACA
>WTHL01000086.1 GCA_011523155.1 Synechococcus sp. PL34863bin_39
GGGTGTCTGTTGTGGTGATCGGCTCGCTGGTCGGTGATCGCGGTGTTGTCTGGGGTGTCGCTGACACCCTGAACGGGCTGATGGCCATTCCCAACCTCATTGCTTTGCTGCTTCTGTCAGGAACGGTGATTCGCCTTACCCGCGAGTATCACTTTCCGAAAAGCCTCTGAGTCATCAGCGCCCCTGCCGGGATGATGGAACGTCTGAGACAATCTCAACCCAAAGAAAAAGCCTCCACCGACGTGGAGGCTTTTTTGGTGCTGATGAAGGATTGAAGAAAGGCTGCTGGGCCCAGGCTCAAGCGGCGTCGGGCAACGGGCTGACCGTCTTGAGCTTCTCGTTGAGCTGGCTGGCCATCGACTGACGGCCCACGGCCAGCACCTTGAGGGTGTCTTCATGCATCCGGAGCTGCGCATCAGCAACCTGCATCCCCCTGACCAGTTCCTTGAGATCATCAGGAAGGGTGTTGAGGTCGTACCGCTTTCCCTCAAAGGTGAGAACGGGATTCTGACCCTGTCCCGGAGCCGAACTGGTCATGGTTGATCAACAATTTCATGGGTCAATTTAGTGATTTGGTGGCTGATTTCCATGCCTTCGGGGTCGGTTGTCGCCGCTGGTTACCTGTCTGTCGGATGCAGACGAATGAACTGACGCTCACAGAGTTCCCGGTACCGACCGTTGCGGGACATCAGCTGGTCATGGGTGCCCTGTTCACTGATGCGACCGCCATCGAGCACCACGATCAGATCCGCTTCCTGCACCGTGGCCAGGCGATGGGCAATCACGAGCATCGTACGCCCTCGCATCGACTGGCGCAGTCCAAGCTGCACGGCTGCTTCCGCTTCCGCGTCGAGGGCACTGGTGGCCTCATCGAGCAGCAGAACCGCAGGATTTCCCAACACGGCGCGGGCGATGGCGATGCGCTGAAGTTGTCCTCCGGACACGTTGCTGCCCCGTTCCTCCAGCTGTGTCTCGTAGCCGTTCGGCAGCGCCATGATGAAGTCATGGGCGTTAGCCAGCCGGGCCGCCTCGATCAGCTGGCTGTGGGTGGCAGCACGGCCGAAGCGGATCGCATCAGCGATGGTTCCGGAGAACACCGTCGTGCGCTGAGGGACCAGGGCCATCTGCTGCCTCAGCTCCCGCGCTTTCACCTGGGACAGGTTCTTGCCATCGAGCTCGATCAGGCCTGTCTGGGCGGTGTTGAAGCGCAGCAACAGGGAAAAGAGCGTGCTTTTGCCAGCACCTGAGGGACCCACGAGCGCAACGACCTGGCCGGCTCGAATCGTGAGATTGATGCCCTTGAGCACAGGAGCACCACCGCCGTAGGCGAAGGTCACGTCGGTGAGGTTGAGGTATCCCTCGGGCCGTCCGATCGGCTGAGCTGGTGAGGGATCGAGAGCCTCCCGCGGCTCCTTCTCGATCTGACGAAGCCGACGCAACGACGCCTGGCCCTGCTGGAATTCGTTGAAATTGTTGGTGACATGGGCGATCGGGTCGATCAACACCACCAGACCGGTGAGGTAACTGCTCAGGCCCGCGATGGTGAGGTCGTTGCTCTGGATCCTCCAGGCCGCAAGGCCGAGCACGGAAAAGAGCCCCACCACCTCGATCATCCCCACCACGGGATGCTGCAGGGCGACCAGGTTGTACGAGCGGTGTCGGGCCTGGCGATGCTGGTCGATCTCGTCTTCAAATCGGCCCTGCAACCAGGGTTCCGCCGCAAAGGCCCTCACGAGCGGCAACCCTTCGATGGCTTCACCGAGCAACCCTGCCAGCTCGCTGACCTTTTTCTGACTCTGTTCGGTGGCCGCCATCACCCGGGCACCAAAAAGACTGATCAGCCAGACGATCAGGGGCGCCAGCAGGAGAATGGCTGCGGTGAGCTTCCAGTCGAGCCAGAGCATGTAGCCGAGCACCGCCACCAGCTGCAGCACGCTGGGGAGGGTGTCATGCACCGTCTTGTAAAGCACTTCGCTCACCCGATCGGCATCCTCGGTGAGCCGGTAGGTGAGGTCCCCCGCCGATAATTTCTCAAGGGCGCCGAGTTCAACGGTCTGCAGACGACTGAACAGATCGCTGCGCAGGGTCTGGCTCACCTGAAGGGCAGGGCCGGCCAGCAAGGAGTCCTGACCGAACTGGGCCAGCTTCTGGACGGCGAAGATCAGCACCCCCTGGCCGATCAGCGCGAGCACGCGTCCGAGGTTTCTGGAACCAAGCGCAGGGAACAGGTCACCGGCGAGGTTGAGGAGCAGCAGAAAACTGCTCACGTACACGACCATGCAGACCAGCCCCAGACTCAGCTGGCGCAGATGGGGACGCAGCAGGGGGAGCAGCCTGCGGAACCCCGCCTCGGATGGTTTCAGCATCGCGTCACACTATCAATGGTGTTCTTCCCCCCTCAGACCGATGCGGCTTGATCAATTCCTCAAGTGGCAAGGCTGGGTGGCCACCGGTGGAGAGGCCAAGATGCGGATTCAGGCCGGTGAGGTTGCCGTGAATTCCGCGGTGGAAACCCGACGGGGCCGCCAGCTTCAGCCCGGCGACCGTGTGTCCCTCGGCGCCGACAGTGCGGCGGTCGGTGAAATCGAGCAGAGCTGAGACCGGATCTCCCGCATTGGAACGTAAGTTGGCTGCTGCTGACTGTCCGAGGACTCGAGCGTGCGCAAACCGGTGATCGCTGGCAACTGGAAGATGCACATGACCTGTGCCCAGTCCAGGGAATGGATGGCCGCGTTTCTGCCGCAGGTTGCGACCACGCCCGATGACCGTCATCTGGTGGTGGCCCCACCCTTCACGGCCCTCTCCACAATGGCCGACCTGGCCCAGGGAACCCGCCTGGAACTGTCCAGCCAGAACGTGCACTGGGAAGACCAGGGTGCCTTCACGGCCGAAATCGCGCCTGCCATGCTGCTGGAGCATGGTGTGGGCTACGCCATCGTTGGCCACAGCGAACCACGCAAGTACTTCAGCGAAAGCGACGAACAGATCAACCGCAGGGCCCGCTCAGCCCAGTCCAACGGACTGATCCCGATCGTCTGCGTGGGAGAGAGCGATGAGCAACGCACCCGCGGTGAGGCGGAACGGGTGATTCGCCGACAGGTGGAGCAGGGGCTGGAAGGACTGGATCCCTCCAAGTTGATCGTGGCCTATGAACCGATCTGGGCGATCGGAACCGGTAAAACCTGTGAAAGCACTGAGGCGAACCGAATCTGTGGTCTGATTCGCAGCTGGGTGGGCTCTCCCGATCTGATCATCCAGTACGGGGGCTCGGTGAAGCCCTCCAACATTGATGAGTTGATGTCGATGAGCGACATCGATGGAGTGCTCGTGGGTGGCGCCTCCCTCGACCCTGACAGCTTCGCCCGCATCGTCAATTACCAGCCCGTCTGAGACGCCTGATGCCCGGCTCCCGATCGCGCTGGCCTGCTGGATGGGGTCAGCGCACCGCCGTGATGGGGGTGATCAATCTCACGCCAGACTCCTTCAGCGATGGCGGGCTGTATGAGACACCCGAGGAGGCACTCCGCCAGGCGGGCCGTCAGCTGGCTGCCGGTGCTGATGTGATTGATCTGGGAGCCCAGAGCACCAAACCTGGTGCTCATGAGGTGGGGGCAGAGGAGGAGTTGAGACGACTGCTTCCCGCACTCCGTGCGATTCGTGCGGCCCATCCCGAAGCTGTCATCTCCGTGGACACCTTCCTGGCCTCCGTTGCGGCGGCAGCCCTTGAGAACGGAGCCGACTGGATCAACGATGTCAGCGGCGGACGACGGGATGCCGCCATGTTGCCCCTGATCGCGGCAGCGGGCTGTCCCTATGTGCTGATGCACAGCCGTGGCGACAGCACCACCATGGATCAGCTCACCGACTACGGACCTGATCTTGTTGGGGAGATTCTGCAGTCGCTTCAACGGGCAGGTGCGCGGGCAGAGGCTGCCGGCGTTGGTCCCGAGCAGCTGATCTGGGACCCCGGACTCGGCTTTGCCAAAACCACCGAACAGAACCTGATGCTGTTGCAGCAGCTAGAACGCCTGACCGATGCCGGTGTGCCGATCCTGCTTGGCCCCTCACGCAAACGGTTCATCGGAGCTGTGCTGAACGAGCCGAGAAGCAAGGCCAGGCTTTGGGGCACGGCCGCCGTCTGCTGCCGGGCGGTGGCCGCCGGTGTCGCCGTGGTGCGGGTGCACGACGTGCGCCCGATTCGGCAGGTCGTGCAGATGGCCGACAGCGTCAGGCCGATTCGCTAGAACCACAGCCTGTTGCAGGCCGCATCGTTTTGACAGGCTCAGCTGTTGCCCTCACCTTGCTGTACGACGGTGGCTGTCCGCTCTGTGTCCGCGAGGTCAGCTTTCTACGACGACGCGACCGCTCCGGTGCGATCGATTTCGTCGATATCGACGCACCTGACTACACCCCATCGCGGCATCAGGGGATCAGTTACGAACAGGCCATGGCACGGATCCACGCCATCCGTTCGGACGGAACGGTGCTCAGGGATGTGGCCGTGTTCCGCGAGGCTTACAGACTGATCGGTCTTGGCTGGCTCTACGCACCAACGGGTTGGCCTCTGCTGGGTGCCCTGGTGAATGGTGCCTATGGCCTCTGGGCACGGGGTCGCTTGCCCATGACCGGCAGGGGATCACTGCAACAGGTCTGTGATCAGCGCTGTCAACCGAGGGCCTGACCGTCAGGCCTTGTCGTAATCGATGCCACCCTCGACATTCAGCTGCACCTTGGAAAAGAAGCGGGCTGCGATCGGCGACAGGGAGCCCTGTCTGGCAAGGATTTCACCGAGCCGCCCACCACGCGCCTGTTGCTGCTCCAGGGCGCTTTCAAGCATGGCATCATCGATCAGACCGAGATCCCTGAGCCGCTCGCCCAAACGCTTCTGGTTGAAGCCCGATTCCTCGTACTGGCGTGGATTGAGCAGGAACTCCATCACCTCCGCGGACACCTTGAGGTTGAGCCGGAGGAACTCGCCGAACCGTTGCTGCTCAGCGAACGGCTGGTAGTCGATCAAGAGCTGATCCAGCTCGCTCTGCTCCAGGATTCCAGCTTCGACAAGCTTGGTGCCCAGGGGCTGCTTCTCAAAGG
>WTHL01000323.1 GCA_011523155.1 Synechococcus sp. PL34863bin_39
CCCTGGGCGCCTCCCGCTCCCATGGAACGACGGGCAAAGAACTGAAGAACGAGGATGAAGATCAGCGGGGGAACGACCCAGCTGAGGATGGTGGTGAAAATATTGGGCTTCTTGGGAGGCGCCGCTGCAAACTCAACACCTTTGGTCTCCAGCCTCTGGGGGAGATCCATGTCGAAAATGGGCGTAGTAGCCAGCACCGCCGGCGCTCCTTCCTCCGGTGCGCTGAGCTCGTAGCGGATCTGATCCTGGGTGATGAAGGCACGCTTGACGGCCCCATCATTCACCTGATCAATGAACAGTGAATACGGCACACGCGGCACCTGCTGCATGCCCTGGTTGGGAAGGAAGCTGCTGATCAGCAGCAACACGCCGAAGCCGATCAACACCAGGTTGATGATTCCAAACCGCCTGTTCGGCTGATTGTCGTCCTCGCGAATCGGCATGACACCTCATCCGAATTGGAGATCCAAGTTAGAGCGGGTGTTTCCCACTCGGTCGGCGGCACGGGGGGGAGAACCGAACGTTCTGCGGAGGCCTCGCCCACGCCGGCAATTGTTGGCATCCTCAACGGGGTTGAGGGGATCAGACATGGGGTTGCTTCAACGCAGGCTGAATGCCACGTCCAGGGAAGGGGTGTACGAACTGCTCCTGGCGCTGTGCCTGCTGGTGCTGATCAGCTTCGCGTTTCCCTCTCTGTCATGGGCCGGGGCCATCGGGTACGCCCTGATCGCCCTGCTGCTGACCCAGCTGATGGTGGTGAAACTGAGCCGGCGAACCTGGCGCGACAGGCTCTATCAGCTGCTGGGGGTGGTGGCCCTGATCTCCCAGCTGATCTGGGTGATCACGCCGGTGAAATGGACCAGCACCGGCATGCCATTGATCCTGAGCTGGAGTGTGTTGGTGGGATGGAGCGTGGTGAGACTCGTGGAGGGTCTCGCCCGGGAACAACGCGTCAACCGCTCGATGTTGATGGGCGCAGCAGCGGGGTATCTGCTGCTTGGCCTGACCGCGGGGTTGGTGATGAGCGCTGTGGAGACGATTCAACCGAACAGCTTCGAGCCCCTGAATCTGTCTGTGCACGCCCTGGACGGGGGCAACACCAGCGTGCTGGAAACGGCACCGGTGTTTGCACGCATCAATTATTTCGCCTTCGTCTGTCTGACGACTGTGGGATTTGGGGACATCACCCCGGCACTGCCGCTGTCACGCATGCTGTCGGTGGCCACAGCGATCGCGGGGCCTCTCTATCTCGCCGTGGTGATGGGCGTGCTGATCAGCCGATACACAGGAGATGTGGAGCAGCGGGACTCCGAACGCAGCCAGGACAGAGGCTGATCAGGCCCCATCCGGCCCCGGAGGCGGCATCTCGGGCAGTGATGAGCGCGAGACACTGGCGTCCATGCGATCTGTCTGCGTCTGCAGCTTCAGGCCTGTGCTCTCCTGAAGCTGCCGCAGCAATGTGGCAAGCGACAGATTCATCTGCCCCTGCCGTTCACCGATCAGGGCCACCTCCTCCACCTCGATGGGTTGCACGGTCTGGCTGAGCATCGTGAGCAGCGGCTCCAGTTTCTGAAGCAGAAACAGGCGTTTGGCATCAGGGCCCGATCGCTTCAGTGACGTGACCAGATCCTGCAGACCTTCGGCCTGGGAACGGCCCTGTTCCACGATCAGTGCAGCGGAGCCTTTCGCCGTGGCCATCATCGTCTGACACTCGGATTCAGCGGGCGCGATCACATCCGCTTCCAGTTGCTGCATCACCTGCTTGATGCGTTCCTCCTGCACGGGCAGTTCCGCTTCAGCACGGGCCAGCTCGGCGCCCACTTCGGCCTCCACCTCCGCCACCAGGGCATCGCGTCGGGTGAGTGCGTCCTTGATTCGTTTCTGGGCATTGGCAGTCGCCACGGCGAGATCCTTATCGAGCCGGCGCAACGCCGTGATCCTTTCGTTTTCGGCCTGTTTCACCGCGGATTGGGAGGCAGCCTCGGCTTCAGCAATCCGTGAATCACGTTTGAGCTCCACCAGCTGCTTGCGACCGATGGAGTCGAGATAGCGCACATCGTCGGAGATGTTCTGGATCTGCAGCGTGTCCAAGACAAGCCCGAGCTTCTGGAGATCGTCCTCGGCTTCCTCCAACAGTGTGCGGGCGAAGGTCACCTTGTCTTCATTGAGCTGCTCAGGCGTGAGGCTGGCCATCACGCCACGAAGGTTGCCTTCCAGGGTTTCCTTCGCGATGTGGCGAATCTCATCCTGGGTTTTGCCGATCAACCGCTCGATCGCGTTGTGAATTCCCGGCTCATCACCGGAGATCTTGATGTTGGCGACACCCGCAACGTTGAGGGGGATTCCCCCTTTGGAGTAGGCGTTCTCAACCCGGAGCTCGATGATCATGTTGCTGAGGTCGAGTCGCATCACCTCCTCGAGCACGGGGATCCGCAGGGCACTGCCGCCCCGCACCGTGCGATACCCGACAGTGCGGCCATCACCGGTGCTGCGGCTGAGGCCGGCAAAGATCAGCACCTCACTGGGCTGACAGATGTAATACAACTGCCTGAGGAGAAGCACGAAAGCCCAGACGCCTGCGGCGCCGGTGAGTCCAGCGGCGAGAAACATCAGCTCACTCCGGTTGATGAAAGGGTGGCGAGGAGATCGACACCGAGGATGTCCTTGACCTGGTCAAAGAACTGACGCACCACCTTGTGGTTCACCGCCACAAGGCTGGCCAGGCTGGAGGCGTCATCCCCATCCAGTGCCGTGACACGCTTCAGCCGCAACTGGGACGGCAATCGCGTCGCCTGCTGGAGCACCATCTCGATCTGCTGGAGCAGAAACACCAGTTCAGCGGTGCTGCCCGCGTCTTCCCAGACCTGCGTCAGCAGATCATTCACGAGAGCACTGGCCTTCACATCCTCCGCGGTGGCAGCGGCCTGTCCACGTGCCTTGAGCTCCTGGGCTTTCTGCTCGGCCTGAGAGGGCAGCACCGCTTCAGCCCTGAGGCGAAGGCGCTCAAGCTCAGCACGCACTTTCTGAAGCTGCTGCTCCGCCCGGGCACGGGCCTCCAGTTCGGCAGCCCCGGTGCGTTCCTCCTCAGAGCGTGCCTGCTTCTCCATCTGCGCCACCTTGGTGCGCACCTCGTTGTCCTTCGCGAGCACAACGGTTTCAGCCTCCGTGCGGACCACTTCGGCCACCTCGGCCATCTCGGCTTCGATCCGCTCCGCCTGACCGATCGCTTCGGCTTCAGCGATCTCCGCATCGCGCACGATCTGCGCCACCCGACGACGACTGATCGAGTTCAGATAGTCAACGTCGTCGGAGACACTCTGAATCTTGAGCGTGTCGAGCTGAAGGCCAAGACGGCGAAGGTCTTCACCCACCTCATCGGCAATCTGTTCAGCAAAACGCAGCCGGTCTTCATTCACCTGCTCCGGCGTGAGCTGAGCGAGCACACTGCGCAGGTTGCCCTCCAGATTCTCCTTGGCAACCTGCACGATCTCCGAGGTGTCACGCCCCAGGAAACGCTCGATCGCGTTGTTGCGGACTGCAGGATCCGTGCTCACCTTGACGTTGGCAATCGCCTGAATGTTCAGAGGCGTGCCGCCTTTGGAATAGGCATTGTTCACCTCCACAAGCACCGGAAGCAGGGTCACGTCCATCCGCCGCGCGGTTTCCAGAATCGGCTTGACAAAGGTGCAGCCTCCATTGGCAACAACCCGGTAACCCTTGACACCCTGATCGCCCTGATTCGATTTCGATCCAGTCACCACGAGCATCTCGTGCGGGCGACAGATCCGAATCATCCAACGGCTGATCAGAGTGAGGCCCACGATGACAACGAAGACCGTGGAGGCCACCGACACCACAGCACCCGCTGGATTGCTGTTGGACTGACGCAAGGCCAGAAGCGGCAACGGCTCCGTGACCGAGGTGCGCTGCATGCGGTGCAATGCGGATGCTCCTCCCCTAGCAACGGCGACTTCAGCGCGCCATATCCAAGGGTTCGACGACGAGCGTGGTGCCCTCGATGCGCAGGATGACGGCCCTCTGGCCCCGGGCCAGGGGTGTGGAGGCGCTGCGGGCAGGTCGTCGCAAGAGACTCCCGCGCACGGACACTTCCACGAACCCTCGCTCGTCCGCCGACAACGGCAACGTGACGAGAACCTCTCGGCCGAGAAGATCATCCACGTGCACCATCGTGTTGGCATCCCTGCGGGCGAGAAAGCGCAGGGTCGCGGCGGCGGTCCAGCCGAGACCAATCCCCATCAACACTGCCAGGGGGAATGTGAAGGGCGATTGATTCAAGCCCTGAAACAACTGCAGCAGCAGACCGCAAAGGCCGAAACCCGCCAGGGCGAACGACCAGAACGAGGTGCTGAACAACACAGCCGCATTGCCCCCTTCCGCAATGCCGGACGAACCATCTCCCCCAAGACTGCCGTCCTCACCCGCCAGGGAGAGGCTGATCAACACACCACCCGCGATCAGGCAGAAGAGATAGGTCCAGGTCATCGCCGACGTCCGGCAGAGATCCCATCATCGGATCGAAGCACCGATCGACCAACCCTGCACTGGCCTATTCATGGGGTCATTCGCTTGTTGATTCGATGCGCTGGGTCTTGAGGAGCGCCTGAAGCAACAGGTCATCGCCGATCTCCCGGGCAGACCAGCGATCCAGGGCAATGGCCTGATCCATCACGGTGAACCCCAACGATCCAAGGGGTGTCCTGGCAGGCATGCCACCCATCAGCTTGGGCGCAACGACCACGGCCAGTTCCTGCACGCAGTCCTGGGCCAGCGCAGCGGATGCAAGCGAGGGTCCGCACTCCCAGAGCACCCGGTTGCAGCCCCTCTCCGCCAGAGCCATCAACAGCGATGCGGGACCACAGGGGTCAAGCTCCCGGCAAGACACACCAGCCTGCTGAAGATGGCGCAGCAGGGGAGAAGCCTTGATGTCGTCGGCGAGGGGGCCATGGGCCAGCAGCGTCGAGGCAGTCGCCTGGTCCCAGAGTCTGCAGTTGGACGCAAGATTCATGCTCTTGGAGAGCACGACCCGCAGCGGTTCAGGATCCCTGCGTCCCCGACTGGTGAGGAG
>WTHL01000291.1 GCA_011523155.1 Synechococcus sp. PL34863bin_39
GGGCTGACCCCTCCATCGGTTCAAAACGTGGTGGCGCAGGCGATCCGGGAGCCGACACAGACGTCTGAGCTCAATCCCTGGGACAACTCATCACGTCTCTGATCCCGAAGTCGACGCAGCTCCTCAAGATTGAGGTCGTAGAAGGAACGCAGACGGGAGTATTTCTTCACGGGCTGGCCATAAAAGCTGCGGCCGGAGAGGGTCGGGAACGACGCCCACTCCGGAGCCAGCTTCGCGGTAAGCAGCGGGGTGAGCGTGCCGGCATCGGTGAGGCCAAGGGCCTTGCGGCGTTGGATCAGGAACAGAGCTCCCTGATCCTGGGCTTCCGGGCCAAAGCCCACCACACCGATGCTGCGCTGCACCAGGTTCCAGGTGAACGGCATGAACTGGTAAGCGCCAGCTGCAGCGCTGGCGTAGCGGGAGCTGTAGATCACCCGGTCAGGGTGGCGATCCAGGCTGGACATCAGACCACCACCGAACATGACGCGATAGCCGACGTCCGCCCCACCTTTCCAGGTGCCCTCGGCGAATCGGATCGTGTTGAGCAACGCGCGACGCTCGGGGGTGATCACGTAGGGGATAGCTCGTGTCGGCACCGCACTTGGTGCGCTGAGCAGCTGTGCACGAGACGAGGGGGGCAGCAGACTGGCTGCAGCAGGAGCCGAAAGACAAGAGGCTGTTAATGATCCGACGACGACGGTCGCTGCTAGAGCCGGGCAACCGATCAGTTCGTGGATAGCCATAAAAAGCGTTCGAAGTACAGATCCCAACAGGGACAGAGACTCGGTGAACCAGAAGCGGATGGTTGATTGAGCCGAAGGAATATTTTTCCTTTCCGGTGACTTTGTCGAACAAATCCATCAAATCAATAGGTATATATGCCAGTCCACGAATCGTCTTGCTGTCATCAAGTCGGCGCAATTTCAGGTGCTCAGAGACATCCAGACACAAATTGCAGGCTTTGATACACAATTTTTCTTGTCGAGAGGAAATCTGATCAGCCGGCAGCAAAGGCGATCAGGGCCCGGGCCGCCTGATCAGCACCATGCGCAGGAGATGACGCATGCGTGGGCGGGACCAACGGCAGATCCAATTGCCAGTCACCACACAGCAACTGATCACGGCTGAGGAGCCGGGATGATCCAAGGCGAGCGAGACCACGCATCAGAGCCTCGGCCTCCGCGAAATCACGGCGCTCCACCACATGGAGACCCACGGAGAAGGAGAGCGCCTCACAGAAGGTGCTGAAGCCGGGCTTGCCGAGATGACGTCGGCAGAACGGAAACACATCCAGAGGACGCACACCGTCCGGAAGCAGCGTCAGGTTGGGCAACGCCCTGAGAGCCTCCAGCTCAAGGCTGTCAGCGGGAGGCGCCATCACGAAGTGCTGCTCAGGCCATTCGGAGAAGAGCTGAGGGTTGAGGCTCAGCCCGAGTCCGCCGAAACCCACCTGCACCAGAGTTCCGGCCGCCATGAGTTGATCCCGCAACGCAGGCTCGAGTGGCCGTGGTTCACCGCAGACCAGCCCAAGCCGTTGCTCCGGCAGGTCCCAGTTCATGGCCAGATCGAACGGACAACGCAACAGGAGCTGGCCGCGGCGGTAGGCCTGATGGGCGGCCTCCGCATGGTTCTGGAAAGCATCGCCATACGGAACGTAGATGTCATCCCAGCCGAAGTTGCTCATCCACACCAGGGGTGCCCGCAGCCGTCCGGCCAGATCGGCGGCGGCGGGTGGGATGTCTCCGAGAACGATCACCGGCTGGCCCTGAGCTTCAATCCAGGCCGCTTCCTGCTCGATCTGGTCCGGCAGCTGCCGCTGCAGCTCCTTGAGAGCAGTGAGTGTTGCTGCAACATCCACTCCCAGGGCGTCCGCCTGAACCGTTCCCACATCCCAGCGGCAACTGCGAACACCGATCGTTGCCGTGCTGAGCAGCAGGCGAAGGAACGCTTTTGGCGCCTGGGAGCTCAGCACCAGCTCCCAGTCAGGCCGCAAGCGACGGAGCTGCTGCAACACGGCCGCATCACGGGCCGCATGACCGAATCCATGACTGCTGCTGCAGACATAGATCAGCACGCCAGCGCCTCCTGCACGGGGAGCTCCTCAACATGCAGAAGCTGGGCGTCCGGGGTGTACCAGCGGTGACTGAGATGGGTGAGCGACGCACCCTGGAATTCCGCCCAGGAGACATGCAGCAGCTCACGTCCGCCGGCATCACGCCCACTGCGGGGGACGCAGGCAGCATTGAGAAACGCGGTTCCATGCCGATCCCGCAAAAGGCTGCGGCGGAGGGCCTTCGAACGCTTCAACTGGTGGTGCATATGGCCGAAGACAACCAGATCCGGGCGACGTCGGTGAGCCATCCGATCCAGGGCGAGAGCGAGATCCTGATCGCCCCAGTCCACGGCCGGCGGCTTCCAGTCGCGCCCGCAGGGGCTGTTGGCATCTGAACCGAGGCCACTGGGGCCGCAGTGGGCCATCACGATCAGCGGTTGGTCCGCTGGAACAGCAGCGGCGGCAGCAACGATGCGGTCGGCGGACTGCTCCAGGGTGATCGGGCCATAGACCGCCTTCACCGCAGGGGAAAGGTGAAAGCCTCCGCCGGAACTGCCAGGCCGTCCTCCCACCAGACCGATGGCGGGCTGGTGCCAATGCCGCTGCGTCCAGCCGCAATGGGTCTCCCCCAGCAGAGCCAGCTGCTGGCGAAGGATTCCTCCGCTGCGATCCCGACCCAGGTCGTGATTGCCGAGAATCACCGCCAGTGGGTAGGGAAGCGAAGCGATCCTCCGGGTCAGCCGCAGGTCTCCATCACTCAGATCCCCGACAAACAGCACCGCATCAGGCTGGAGTCGGGCCAGAAGCTCCTCATCCGAGGTGCCCCAGGCTCCGTGGAGGTCACCGGCGATCGCAACGCGCAGAACCGACAGAACCGATGCCTAGGCTGGTGCCATCCTGCCCCGGCCTGGTTCCGATGAGCGCTGACGACGCCCTGGTGGCGGCGATCGAACGATTGAAGCGTGATCGCAACGCCATCGTTCTGGCGCACTACTACCAGGAACCCGAGATCCAGGACATCGCCGACTTCATCGGGGATTCGCTGGAACTCTCCCGCCAGGCCGCCAGCACCGACGCCGATGTGATCGCGTTCTGCGGCGTCCATTTCATGGCGGAGACCGCCAAGATCCTGAGCCCTCAGAAAACGGTGGTGCTGCCGGATCTCGATGCAGGCTGCTCCCTGGCCGATGACTGTCCGGCCGATGCATTCGCCGACTTCCGCGCGAAGCATCCCGACCATGTGGTGGTCAGCTACATCAATTGCACGGCGGCGGTGAAGGCCCAGAGCGACCTGATCTGCACCAGCAGCAATGCGGTGGATCTGGTGCGTCAGTTACCCGAGGATCAGCCGATCCTGTTTGCGCCGGATCGCAACCTCGGCCGCTGGGTGCAACGGCAGAGCGGCCGGGATCTGACCCTGTGGCCTGGCCGCTGCACGGTGCATGAGGCCTTCAGTGAAGAAGCCCTGTTGCAGCTGAAACTGGAGCATCCGGATGCTGAGGTGATCGCGCACCCGGAGTGCGAGGAAAACCTGCTGGACCTGGCGGACTTCATCGGTTCAACCAGCAAGTTGCTCGATTACACGGAATCGAGCTCGGCCAACAGCTTCATCGTGCTGACCGAGCCGGGAATCCTGCACCAGATGCAGCAACGCGTTCCCCACAAGACCCTGCTGGATGTGCCGGGGATCGATGGCTGCAGCTGCAATGCCTGCCCCCACATGCGACTGAACACACTGGAGAAGCTGCGCGACTGTCTCGACACCCTGCAACCGGCGATCGAGCTGGAGGAATCCATGCGCGTTCGGGCCCTGGCACCGATCGAGCGGATGCTGGCGATGAGCCGCTGACGGGGTTCAGTCCTCGTCGTAGCCGTCGTCATAGACGTCGTTGAATCGCTCCACCCCCGCTTCGCGGAATTGAAAGTGCTGGGGGGAAGGAGCTGGTTTGCGTTCCCCCACCCGAGCCCAGGGTTCGCGAAAATCGGTGTCGTCTTCGGAATGCACGCTGCCGGGACCGTCTGATCGAATGCTGACAGTCCGACCGTGATTGAACACACCCCCCAGGGCCTGTACTGCCGCGCCGCCGATGCCTGGATCGATCCATGGCGACCGGTGCCTCGGGCGCTGATCACCCATGCCCACGCCGACCATGCCCGGGCCGGGTCGGGCGAATACTGGGCCATTGACCTCAGCGAAGGCGTGCTGCGGCAACGTCTGGGGCAGGAGATTCAGCTCCATCCGGTCCGCTACGGGGAGGAGTTCTGGCTAGGCCAGTGCAAGGTGTCGTTCCACAGCGCCGGTCACGTGCTCGGATCCGCCCAGATCCGACTGGAAGCCGATGGGGAGGTCTGGGTGATCAGCGGTGATTACAAGCGCGATCACGACCCCAGTTGTGATGCGTTTGAACCGGTGCCCTGCGATGTGCTGATCACGGAAGCAACCTTCGGACTGCCGATCTACCGCTGGCAGACGGGGGCGGATGTCGCCCGGGAGATCCGCGATTGGTGGCAGGGGGACCGCAACCGACCATCGCTGCTGTTCTGCTACGCCTTCGGCAAGGCCCAGCGCCTGCTGTCGGAGCTGCGGGCGATCGGCGTGGAGGAGGAGGTCCTGCTCCATGGCGCCGTTGAAACCATCACCCGGCATTACCGGGAGGCCGGTGTACCGATGACGCCGAGCCGACCTGTGAGTGAACTGCCGCGCAAGGACTCCCTGGCGGGACGGCTGGTGCTGGCGCCGCCGTCAGCCCATCGCTCCAGCTGGATGCGCCGGTTCAAGACACCGCAGACGGCCTTTGCCTCCGGATGGATGGCGGTGCGTGGTGCCCGACGACGGCGCGGCTATGAGCGGGGTTTTGTGCTCAGCGACCATGCCGACTGGCCCGGCCTGATCCGAACCATTCGCGAGTCGGGCGCCAGAAAGGTGTTCGTCACCCACGGCCAGAGCGAAGTGCTCGCCCGCTATCTGCGCGAGACCGAAGGAATCGACGCCGAACCCCTGGAC
>WTHL01000014.1 GCA_011523155.1 Synechococcus sp. PL34863bin_39
TCAGAGCCCAGGTCTCCTTCGGGTCCCAGCTCCACCAGCTTCCCCAGGCCTCGTTCGCCCAGACAGCACCGCTGATGATGCCAACGGTGAGCAGCAGGAATCCGGCCGTGATCGTGCGATAGCTGAGGCTGTCGAGCTGCTCAATCCTGGAGAACACCAGGGAGTGCAGATCGAGATCTGCGGAGGCGGGGCCGCCGTCAAGGGCTGCCCGCCGGAAGCCGCCACTGCCGATCGAGCTGCTGCGGAGCTCAAGAGCGTTGTCGCGGTCAGTGACCAGCACTGCGATCGACAGCAGAGAGCCAACCAACAGAGCTGCGTAGCTCACCATGATCACACTGACGTGCATCACCAGCCAGCTGGACCGCAGTGCGGGAACGAGGGGTGAAGCCTCCTGAAGCTTGTCTGGAAGAGCAAAGCTTGCAAACGCAATGCATCCGAGTCCCATCGGTGTGGCAGCAGCAGCCACCAGAGGTGACGGCCAGCTCCGCTCGACGAGAAGCTGGGTCAGCGTGCAGGCCCAGGCCAGGAAACAGAGGGATTCGTAGAGATTGCTGATCGGGAAATGACCGGATTGCCACCAGCGCAGCAACAACTGCGCGGTCAACGCGAGATTGGCCAGAGCGATCAGAAGGCGAACACCGGATGAGCTCGTCCCACTGGACAACGCCCAGAACCCCCAGGGCAGAGCCACCAGCAGGAGAGCGAATGCACCCAGCCCCAGAAGCAGAACTGGATCATCACCTGCAAGAGAAATCGGGAGCATGGTCAACGGGATCTCGATCAAGTCTGGCGGGAAGGATCAGCGGCTGGCCTGACGCAACAGATACCAACCGCCCGCAAATGAAATCAACACCGGCATCCAGGCTGCGAGAAGGGGCGGGAGTGTGCCTTTCACGCCCAGGGAACTGAAACTGAAACTGAGCACGTAGTAAACAAGAATCAGCACAACGCTGATGCCAAAGCCCTGGCTGCGACTGGTGCGGCTGTTCGGTTTGGCCCCAAGACTGCTCCCGATCAGACCGAAGACAAGACAGGCCATCGGCAGGGTGAATTTCTCCTGAATCCGCACGCGCAAACGGCGGGCTTCCTTGCGATCGCCCGCCTCACGAAGCAGCTGCTCCGCTTCGACCGCTTCCGCCACCGTCATGTTGTTGGCGTCCTTGGGAAGCTTGGCGATCCTGACAGGCGCTGCGCTGAGTGGATACAGATAGCGATCGAACTCAGCGGTTGTGGTTCCGCCGGATGGTGAGAGCGTCACGATCTGGCCCCGCTGAAATTCCCACTTCGCTTCGGATTCGTTCCAGACCGCTGTCTCGGACACCAACATCTGGGTGAAACCGATTCTCGAGAAATCGAGAACCGTGACATCACGCATCTCACCCTTGCGGAACTCACGGGCATAGAAAAGCTGGGCAAGACCCTTGGAGCTGTCACCGTCCTTGCCGCCAGTGAGACGACCGAACCGGGAATAGACAATGTCCTTGCCTTTTTCCGTGGCGATCGACTTGCCGAGAGCCCTCCTGAGGGTCACCTCGGCCGATCGATTGGTGCGGGGCACGATGACGTCGTTGAAGACGAAGGTGAGCGAGGTCATCACCAGGGCGAGCACCAGAGCTGGTGCAACCATCCGGCGCGCCGTGACCCCGATGCTGCGGAGTGCCGTCAGCTCACTGTTCGCAGACAGCCTGCTGTAGGCCAACAACGTGGCCATCAGCGTGGCCATCGGGAAGGAGATCACCAGAAAGCTGGGAAGACGCAGCAGCAGAACCTGCAGCGCGATCAACACAGGCAGACCGGACTCAACGATCTTCCTGACCAGCTCGAACATCACCCCCACCGACAGGGACACGACGGTGAAGGAGGCAATCGCGAAGAGCAGAGGACCGATCAGCTCGGAGATCAGCCAACGATCCAGGAGGGGGATTCGACGCAGACAACGGGCGCCGGCCGCGCGGATCCGATGGAGTTCAATCACAGCTGGAAGCCCTCCCCGAGGTAGTGACGACGCACCAGAGGGTTGTGGGCGACTTCATCGGAACGGCCTGACGCCAGGATCGTTCCATCGGTGAGGATGTAGGCACGATCAGTGATCGAAAGGGTTTCACGCACGTTGTGATCCGTGATCAGGATGCCCATGCCCCGTTCGCGGAGGGACTGGATGAGTGCCTGAAGATCCGCGACGGCGAGGGGATCAACGCCCGCGAAGGGTTCATCAAGGAGCAGGTAGCGCGGGCCCTCAAGGCCCACGGCTAGGGCACGGGCCACTTCGGTTCGGCGCCGTTCGCCACCGGACAGCTGATAACCCTTGCGGTCAAGGAAGGGCTGGAGATGGAACTCATCAATCAGCTGATGCAAGCGATCCCGGCTCTGTCCAGAGACGAGGCCGCTCTGGGCCAGCACCAGCTCGAGGTTCTCACGCACGGTCAGCTGCCTGAACACACTGGGTTCCTGGGGCAGGTAGCCGATGCCGAGTCGGGCACGCTCCGGCATCGAGAGCGCGGCAACGGGATGGCCATCCATCAGCACCTGACCGGAATCGGGACGCAGCAGGCCTATCACCAGATTGAAGGTGGTGGTTTTCCCGGCACCATTGGGACCGAGAAGACCGATGACTTCCCCTGGCTCAAGGTTGAGGGAGACGTCTCTGACAAGAGGACGGCCCCCCAGAGTGAGTGCGACCCGTTCGAGGGTGAGGCTCATGGCAATTGCTGGGACGGACCTGCAGGATCAGACGGGCGGATCCGAAGCTGGCTGAACACCTGGCGCCCAGGGAGTGGTTCGGCCTCAGCCCGGCCGTCGTCAAGGCGGTAGACAACCCGCTCGGCGCGCACGACGTTGCCACCGTCTTGAACGATGTCAACATCGCCGCTGAGAACGAGACGACCTTCTTCAGTGAAGTACTGCGCCTGACGGGATGTCGCCACCATCCGCCGGGATGGGTAGGTGATTCGCACGTTGCCGAGCGCTGTCACGACTCCAGTGACGTTGTCGGCGCTCTGGGTATCGGACTCAATCGTGATCAGGCCATCCTGGGCAGGCGTTTCCGGGGACGACGCAATTGGGGACGACGCAACCGGGGGAGTGGCAGCTTGGGTGGGGACGACCGACAGGACTCCGATCAGAGCAGTGCAGGTGAGACGCGCCGTGCGACTCAGAGCCCTGCGGGACAACGACCAAGGCAACGGCAGACCCACGACGAAGTGGGGCCAATGTACCGGGGAGTTCATGATCCCTGACGAAGACGCGGGACAGGACATGACTCCGGATCTCTTTGATTCTGGAGCGCGTCGAGCCGATCCGCGACCACGCGCCGCAGGGCACTGAGATCAAGCCCGAAATCCGGAAGACCCTTGCCTTGCAGTCGGCCGAGACCCTCGCCGAGCAGGATCGTTGCACCCCGGGTGTTGCCGCGCTCGAGATGAACATGCGCCACGGCCACCTGGATCAGGCCCTGAAGGACCCTGCGGTCAGGATCCGTCGTCTCATGCCAGAGATCCTCCAGCACGTCATGGGCTTCATACCACTGCTGGTCATTAAAAAGCTCGATCCCCTGGTGAAAACGGGGATCGAGGCAGACGGCGTCAGATGACAAGACAGGTGGAAGCGATCAACGTTTGGCCATTTTCTTGGCCGGAAGCTTGCGCAGACGAATCGACTCCGGGGTGACCTCAAGCATTTCATCGGGTCCGATGTACTCAAGAGCGCGTTCGAGCGTCATCTGCACAGGGGCCTGGAGTGTGTCCAGTTCATCGGCACCCGCCGAACGCATGTTGGTGAGCTGCTTGGCCTTGCAGACGTTGATTTCGAGATCCTGCGGACGGTTGTACTCGCCGATGATCATCCCCTTGTAGACCTTGGTTCCGGGAGAGATGAAGAACTGACCGCGATCCTCGGCATTTTTCAGTGCATAGAAGGTTGCGGTGCCTTCCTCGAAAGCGATAAGGACGCCGTTCCGGCGCGTGTCGAACTCACCGAGCATCGGTCGGTACTCAAAGAAGGAGTGACTCATGATTCCTTCCCCGCGGGTGGCGCGGATGAACTCGCCCCGGAAACCGATCAGTCCACGGGAGGGAACGATGAACTCGAGCTGTGTGCGGCCATCGGCACTGGTCTCCATGTTCTGCATCTCACCCTTGCGGGTGCCCAGCTTCTCGATGCAGGCACCGACGGCTGCCTCAGGGACATCCATCACCAGCGTCTCAACCGGCTCGCAGGGGGTTCCGTCGATCGTGCGGAAGATGACCTGAGGCTGGGAGACCTGGAACTCGTAACCCTCACGGCGCATGGTCTCAATCAAGATGCCGAGGTGGAGCTCACCGCGGCCGCTGACCGCAAAACGGTCGGGAGACTCGGTGTCCTCCACACGCAGGGCCACGTTGGTCAGCAGCTCCCGCTGGAGACGATCACGCACCTGACGGCTGGTGACGAATTTGCCCTCCTTACCGGCGAACGGTGAGTCATTGACCACGAAGGTCATCTGCAGGGTGGGCTCGTCCACCTTGATCAGGGGCAGTGCCTTGGGCTCATCGGGGCAAGCGATGGTTTCACCGATATTGACGTCGTCAAATCCGGCAACGGCAACCATGTCGCCGGCTGCAGCGGATTCGATCTCGACCCTCTGAAGACCCTCGAATCCCAGAAGCTTGCTGATGCGACCTTTCTTGACGGAACCGTCGTCTTTGATCAGAGCAGCACTCTGGCCCTGCTTGATCACACCGTTGTGAACACGCCCGATGATGATGCGGCCGAGAAAATCGGAATAATCCAGCGTGGTGATCTGGAGCTGGAGCGGTTTCTCGGCATCGCCGACCGGGGGCGGAACATGGCGGAGAATCGCATCGAAGAGAGGACGCATGTTGTCGCTCTCCGTCTTCATGTCGGGCTTGGCGAACCCCCCGAGGCCACTGCCGAAGAGATAGGGGAAGTCGCACTGATCATCATCGGCGCCCAGCTCGAGGAAAAGATCAAGCACCTTGTCGACGGCGGTTTCGGGATCCACCCGGGCCCGGTCAATCTTGTTGACGAACACGATCGGGCGGAGTCCCTGCTCAAGCG
>WTHL01000326.1 GCA_011523155.1 Synechococcus sp. PL34863bin_39
GTTGTTCGTGATCGCCGTCACCTTGATGGTTGCGGTTCAGCCGACTGCGTACCGGGATGTTGCGATCCAACTGGTTCCGTCGTTCTATCGACGCAGGGCCAGAGACGTTCTGCGGCAATGCGGTGAAGCGCTCAGCAGCTGGATGGTGGGCCTGCTGATCAGTTCCGTGTGTGTGGCCTGTCTCGCTGGCCTCGGCTTGTCCCTCCTGGGCGTCAAGCTCGTCATGGCCAATGCCCTGCTGGCTGGCTTGCTCAACGTGATCCCCAACGTGGGGCCGACCTTGAGCACAATCTTCCCCATGGCGGTGGCTCTGCTGGATGCCCCCTGGAAGTCGGCTGCCGTTCTCGGTCTTTATGTGGTGATCCAGAACCTGGAAAGCTATGTGATCACCCCCTCCGTGATGCATCACCAGGTCAGGCTTCTGCCGGGATTGACGCTGTTCGCCCAGTTTGTGTTCACGGTGGTGTTCGGGCCTCTCGGGCTGCTGCTGGCCCTGCCCCTGGCTGTTGTGCTGCAGGTGCTGATCAGGGAAGTGGTGATTCACGACATGCTGGATCGCTGGAAGCCGTCCCGTCTGGCTCTCAACCGCAGTCACTGAGGAGCTGAGCCTGATGAACGCCAGAAACCTTCTCGCCGGACTGACGCTGGTGGTGCTCAGTTTGCTCGTGTGGCAGCTGCGATGGGTCCTTCTGGTGCTTTTCGGTGCCGTCGTGCTGGCCATCGCCCTCGATGTCCCGACCCAGAAGCTTCAACACGCCGGACTTCCGCGTCCTCTGGCCCTGGCCATCGTGCTGCTGCTTGTGGTGCTCGGCGGGAGCGCAGTGATCCAGATCCTGGTGCCGGAGCTGCTCACCCAGATTCAGGAACTGGGCGCGCTCGTGCCGGTTGTGCTTGACAGGCTGCAGACCCTGATCGCCAGTGAACCCAGGCTGCAGGGGCTCGGAGAGAGCCTGCCATCCCAGTTCAGCTGGGAGAGAATCCAACCCGTGGGGAGCCAGATCCTCGGGGTGGCAGGGGGAGCGGCTAACGGCCTCGTGCAGTTGTTGCTGATGGGCCTGTTGGCGGTGCTGATGGTGCTGGATCCCGGAGCACACCGACGGATGCTGATCGCCGCCACCCCGAGGCCTGCACGACCAACGATGACGCGCGTTCTGGACCAGTGCCGCACCGCCCTGGGGGGCTGGCTTGCCGGCATGACGCTCTCCGCAACAACCGTCTTTCTGCTCACCTGGTTGGGGCTGGTGCTGCTCCATGCTCCCCTTGCCCTTCTGAGTGCACTGGTCTGCGGGCTGCTGACCTTCGTTCCCACCATCGGACCGACGGCTGCCACATTGCTGCCTCTGTCCATGGCGCTGCTGGTCTCACCCGCGCTGATGCTTCAGGTGCTGGTGATGCGGCTTGTGCTGCAGAACCTGGAGGCCTTCCTGCTGACACCCCTGCTCCTGCGGCGCACCGTGAATCTGCTTCCCACCGTGGCCTTGATGGCACAACTGAGTCTTGGCGCTCTGCTTGGACTGCCCGGGGTTCTGCTGGCCCTTCCCCTGGTAGTGGTCCTTCAGGTGGGCATGAAACTTGTCGTGGTCGAGCAGATCATGGACCGCTGGGCCTGAAGCGGGTCGTCGTCAGTGGGGAGCCTGGTCGAGTCTTCAGCTGCGTCGGCGCGTCCCGTAGCGTCGGAGCAGGGATGGCATGGCAACAATGACCACGATCGCCAGAAGATGGTGGCGAACGGCGTAGCTCAGCCCTGTGAGGGTGATGTGATCCCGAAGCAGAAGCAGCTCCACCCTCAGGTCGTAGAGAGCCAGCAGAAGAAGCAGCAGGGGGAACCAGCGCTCGCCATGCTGTGACGGGCCCGGCAACGGATCAGGCACGTGCCGACGACCTCGACGCACCTGACCAGATGGTGAGCAGGGAAGGCGCAAGGGCGATGCTCGACCAGCTTCCGACGATCACGCCGAGGGCCAGGGCGATGGCGAACCAATACAGGGTTGCTCCACCGAACAGGATGAGGGCAAGGAGCGGCAACAGGGTGGTTCCACTGGTGTAGATCGTGCGCGTCAGGGTTGCCGAAACGGCACGGTCCACCTGGTCTGTGATCGCAAGGTCACCGTCTTCACGCTGACGTTCCCGGATGCGATCGAAGACCACAACGGTGTCGTTCACCGAGTAGCCAGCGATGGTCAGCAATGCGACCGCGAAAAGGCTGTTCACCTCGAGACCGATGGCCAGACCCAACCAGGCGAACACACCGCAGACAATCACGACATCGTGGGCCAGGGCCAGCAGGGCGAGCACGGCATAACGCCCGTCGTAACGAACACTGATGTAGAGGGCGATTCCGGCGAAAGCAACCAGCAATGACACAAGACTGCTGATCAGGAGCTGGCTGCCGAGACTCGGACCGATGGTGTCGACGGACTGCCCTCCGACGAGAAACGGTCCGGCCAGTGGGGTCACGGCTTCGATCACCGCCTGACTCTGAGACGCGGAGAGGGCAGGAAGTCGCAGGGCGAGCGATGCGCCTCCATCAAGACTCTGCACGCGCGCTGAATCCAGACTGGGAGGCGGCGTCGCTCCGTCAGCAGGTAAGTCCGCAGCCTGGAGAGCCGCGGTGACCGCGTTCACCTGGAAGGACTCGCAGGCATCGTCGCACCGACGTTCCAGCTGAATCTGGGTCCCACCGGTGAAGTCCAGACCAGGACGCAGGGGAGCCTGGATGGCCGGGTTGATCCAGCTGAGAGCGAGTCCCAGGATGCTGAATGCCACCACGACGAGTGAGATCAACCAGACACGGCGGCGGGATCGACTGAGGTTGAGGGCAAGCATCACGCGTGGTCAGACGGATTGGGACGGCAGCTGCCGCAGCGGCAGGAAATTGGAGGGACGACGCAATCCCTGGTAGCCCATCAGGAAGCGAAGCAGGGTTCTGGTGCAGGTGAGGGCGGTGAAGAGGCTCAGCACCACCCCGATGCCGAGGGTTGCCGCAAAGCCCTTGACGAGTCCTGTGCCCAACGTGAACAGGGCAGCACAGCTGATGAGCGTGGTCAGGTGGCCATCGATGATGGATGAGAAGGCCTGGGAGAAAGCGGTCTCGATCGAGCGGACCAGCGTGTTGCCCCGGCGAAGCTCATCCTTCAGCCTTTCGAAGATCAGAACGTTGGCGTCGACAGCCATGCCGATGCTGAGAATGAAACCTGCGATCCCTGGCAGGGTGAGCGTGACCCCGATCAGCGCATAGAGCGAGAGATTGAAGAGGGCGTAGAGCGCCAGGGCAACCACCGCCACCACGCCCGCTAACCGGTAGATCAGGAGCATGAACACGGCCACCAGCGCCAGACCGGAGAGGGCCGCCACAAGGCTTCGCTGCACATTTTCCGCACCGAGGGTGGGGCCGATGGTGCGGACCTGCAGGATCTTGACGGGCAGAGGCAACGCACCGCCGTTGATCAGCTCAGCCAAGTCTGCGGCCTGCTCGGCACTGAACCCCCCCGTGATCTCAGCATTACCACCCGTGATCCCTGCAACTTCGAACTGCGGGCCCACCGAGGCCGTGCTGATCGGACTGCCATCGAGAAAAATGCCGAGCAGACGCCCTGTGCCTGCGATGGATTGGGTGAGATCAGCGAATTTCTGAGCTCCCTCCGGATTGAAGCTCAAGGTGACAGCCCAACTTGGACTCTGTTCGCTGGGGGGACGGGTGCCGGCGCGTGAGAGCTCCTTTCCATTCAGGAATGACGGTTCAAAACCATCGGCCACAGCGAGGTTGGCTTTGGCCAGCACCTGCTCGAGTTGTTCTCTCTCACTTCCAGCAGCCCCCTCAAGACCGCGGACTTTCTGAGCCTCCAGGAGAGCGTCATGATCAACCCGCGCTGGATCGTCGTCGTCACCCCTGGAATCCTGGGCCGCAAGGATCGCAGTCACCTGATTCCGGAGACGCTGCAGACCACGGATCTCCTCCTCGTTCCCTTCTTTCTGAGCGCGGAATTCGAGGAGGGCGGTCTTGCCGAGTCGTTCCGCCGCACTGGAGGGATCGGTTTCGCCAGGGAGCTCAAGGACCAGCTGGTTGTCCCCAACCGTCTGAAGCGTGGATTCGGCCACGCCGAGGCTGTTGACCCGTCGATCAAGCACGCTCTTGACCGCCTCCAGTTCAACGGAGGTGATCTTGGCGATGTCACCGGCGGGTTGAACTTCCAGCAGAAGTTGGCTGCCGCCTCTCAGATCAAGACCGAGGTCAACGCCTGGAGACAGGGAAAACAGCCAGAGGGCGGCAGTGATCGCCAGCGCGAGAATGAGGGCGAACCAGCCCTGCTGTCGTGCCATCGGGTCAGAGCCCCTCGCGAACGATGGTCTGCGCCGCCTCAACGATCTGATGGGGCTGAATGATGGTCAGGTTCTCGAGATTGCCGTTGTAGGGGGTGGGGATGTCCTGACTGGAGAGTCGCACCGGGCGAGCATCGAGGTCATCGAAACACTGCTCGGTGATCAGAGCGATCAACTCGGCTCCGATGCCACCGGTCTTCATGCATTCCTCCACCACAATCACCTTGTGGGTCTTGCGGATGGAGCGACCAATGGTCTCCATATCGAAGGGCTTGAGACTGATCAGATCGATCAGTTCAACGCTGATGCCGTCCGCCTCCAGCTGCTCCACCGCCTTGAGGCAGTGGTGACGCATGCGTGAGTAGGTGAGGATCGTGACGTCAGAGCCTTCCTTCACCAGGTCCGCCTGATCCAGGGCGCAGACGTAATCACCCTCAGGCAGCTTTTCAGTGAGGTTATAGAGCAGCACATGCTCAAAGAAGAGCACCGGGTTGTTGTCGCGAATGGCGGCCTTCATCAGGCCCTTGGCATTGGTGGGGGTGCTGCAGGCCACGATCTTGATGCCCGGCACCGCGTGGAAGTAGGCCTCCAGGCGTTGGCTGTGCTCAGCGCCAAGCTGACGGCCCACACCACCGGGACCACGCACCACCGTGGGAATCGTGAAGTTGCCGCCACTGGTGTAGCGGAGCATTCCCATGTTGTTGGAGATCTGGTTGAAGGCCAGGAGCA
>WTHL01000337.1 GCA_011523155.1 Synechococcus sp. PL34863bin_39
GTCATCCCCCGAATCCTCCGGTGGTTCCGGCGGCGGTGGCTGATCTTCGGCGTTCTGTTCGCCGCTCTCCGGCGGCGGTGGCGGTTGCTGCTCCTGGGGCGGCGGGGGCTCCATCTGCTCGTCCTGGGGTGGCAGCTGCAGGGCACGCGGTGCGATCACCAGGCGAACGGCCACCTGGAGGTCATCGGCTTCCACCCGGTCGCGACCACTCAGAGCGGCGTGCGCCTTGGCGACCCGAACCGCGTACAGCTCTGAGCGGTGACCCTCCACACCGCCGCGAATTGCTTCGGTGACCAGGTACTCAACCTGTTCGCCACTGATCCGCACATCCGGCAGCCATTGACGTGCCAGCAGCAGCTGGGTCGCCAGTGCCTCGGTTTCCTCGCCCCACTTCTCCGCGAAGCTGCGACTGCACTGGCCATGGGAGAGCACCGCCTCGGTGATCTCAACCCGTTGCTCGGTGCTCACCAGCTGGTCGGCAGACAGTGCGATCGCGAAGCGATCGAGCAGGTGATCGCGGACCGCGCCTTCCTCCGGGTTGTAGGTGGCAATCAGCAGCGGCCGGCAGGGGTGGCTGAGGCTCAATCCCTCCCGCTCCACCTGGTTCTCACCACTGCCCACAGCCGCCAGCATCAGGTTGACGATGCCGTCATCCAGCAGGTTGAGCTCGTCGACGTAGAGCACGCCACGGTGGGCTTCCGCCAGGAGCCCCGGCTGGAACACAGCACTGCCGCTCGACAGGGAAGCGGCAACATCCACGGCACCGACGAGCCGATCTTCGGTGATGCCCAGCGGGATCTGCACGAAGGGTGCCGGCAGCACGCGGGTGGGAAGCTCGCCTGCCGCATCCCCACGGTCGGCCACGGTCTTCCGGGCGACCTCATCCCATTCGTCCGGGCGTTGGGGGTCAAGATTGCGGCCTGCCGTGCCCTCGATGTCGAGCACGTCAATGGGCGGCAGCAGGGCGTGAAGGCCCCGAGCCAGAACTGACTTTCCGGTGCCGCGTCCCCCCGCGATGATGACGCCGCCGAGGCCCGGATCAACCGCCGCGAGCATCAAGGCGAGCTTCAGCGTTCCATGGCCGGTGATGGCGGCGAGAGGGAAGGCGCGTGCGGCCTGATCCTGCGCTGCACTGCTGACCACTCCTGCTGTCGCTGCCACACCTCCTGACACCATGAACGTTTCCAGGTTCTCTGCGTGAGCGCCAGTCTCGCTGATCAACCCGGGTGCCTGGCGGTCGCTCTCGGTGCCAATCTCTCGAGTCCGGTGGGATCTCCTCTCCAGACCCTCCAGGCTGTGCGTCCGCGCCTTGAGCGGCTGCTGTCCGACTGGTCCACTGAAACCCTGCGATTTCAATGGTCTCCGCTGCTGGAAACCGCCCCTGTGGGAGGGCCTTCCGGCCAACCTGGGTACCTCAATGCCGTGCTGCTGGCTGTGGGTCTGATCCAACCCCCCCAGAACGACAGGGCCCTGGCGTTGCTCCAGGCTCTGCATGCTCTGGAGCGGGACTTCGGGCGCGACCGCGGCCGGGAGGAGCGCTGGGGACCCCGCAGCCTTGACCTTGACTTTCTCTTCTGGGATGCGTTGCGGATGGAGCATCCCCTGCTGGTGCTTCCCCATCCCCGACTGCACCTGCGCCCCTTCGTGCTGGAACCGCTGCTGGCTGCGATGCAAGGGTCCGCGCGCTGGGAGTCCTGACCCCTACCCCGGTTGATCGGGGTGGAGGTCAATCACCCGATCCGCCAGTGCGAGCAGGTCTGGATCGTGCGTGCTCACCATCACCAGCCGTTCATCAGCCCGGGAGCGAATCACGTGTCTGACCTCCTGTGCTGACTCGGCATCGAGGAACGCCGTTGGCTCGTCAAGAATCTCCACCGGCAGGTCCCGCAACCAGGCGCGAAGCAGTCCCAGGCGGTGCACTTCGCCCCCTGAAAACGGGGTCTCCGCCAGCGACATCGGGGCGTCCAGCCCCTGCGGACGCTGTTGAAGATGGCCCAGGCCCAGCCGCTGCAGCCAGGTCTCGATCTCGTCAGTCGACCGGTCGCTGCCCAGCAGCAGGTTGTCACGCAGGCTGGCTTCAAACAGAACAGCGTTCTGGGGGGCGTAGGCGATCAACTGGTGCAGCTGGCGGGCACCGTCAGGGCCCGCCAGCGCGCAGACCCTGGCGCCGGTGTTGATTCGCCAGCGGCTCTGGTCTTCATCCAGCAGTCCGCAGACACGGTCCAGGCAGCTGGTTTTACCGGCTCCGGACGGGCCTGTGAGGGCGAGCAGGCACCCCTGCTCCAACCTGAGTTGGCCGAGGTTGCTCTCGTCGCTGGCCTGGGTCTCCCAGCTGAAGCCCAACCAGCGACGCTGGAGCACGTCAAGGCAGGTGGCCTCCGGCAGCGTGCCCCCCCGGTTCGTCAGGCCGTCGGGCTTCAGCTGGCGTCGTCGTTCGCACAGCGCTTCGTAGCCGGGAAGATTCCCGAGGCAGAGACGTCGGGCCTGAACCACCCCATTGAGTGAAGACGCGGCCCGATAGGCCAGCACCAGCGTTGTGGTGAGGACATCCGGCTGGAGGGTGCCCTCCTGCAGCAGCATCCAGAGTCCGGCAATCGCCACCACCAGGGTGTCCCGCCAGGCGTTGTAGTAGGTCCTTCTTCGGACCCGTTCCTTCAGCAACCAGCGACCTTCGGCCGTTTCCTTCGCAAAGCGCTCCAGCAGCCAGGACTCGGCCGCGGCGGCGCGCATGGCTTTCAATCCGTGGAGGCCGTCGCCCACCGTCCGTTGCAAGGCCGCATTCAGACGGCTTTGAATGCGGCCCAGGCTCCAGCTCCCCGAACGTTGCACAAGTGCGGCCGTCGTGGTGGCCAGCAAAGCCAGCAGCAACGGCCATGCCGCGGCGCGCCCCACCAAGAGCACGCTGGCCAGATAAAGCGCGATCGCCAGCAGCGCCTGCCCCATGCGCACGGCTTGATCCAGTCCCAGGGCGCTGCGATTGATATCCGCCATCAGCAGGGCCAGCAGGTCACCACGTCCGAGTTGGTTCAGCTGCGCCGATGAGGCGGAAAACACCTGATGCAGCAGTTGTCGTCGCAGGTGATCGGTGAATCCCGACCGCAGCCGTTCCCGGTTGATGGCCACCTGGGCCTGCATCAGGCCTCGGAGAAGAATCAGACTCACCAGCAAGGTGAGGCTGGCAGGCAGGCCGAGGTCACTGATCCAAGGAAGCGCTGACTCTCCCGCCTCCTCCGATCCCAGCAACAGCGTCACCGCCAGACCCAGTCCTGCGATGTCCAGCAGGCTGCTGATCACGCTCAGCAGGCTGAGCAGGGCCAGGTGTCGCCAGCCCGCTTCCTGTGCCAGTCCGCGCAGCAGTCGTAATTGCTGCTGGCGCGCAAGACGTTTTGGACCAGCCGACGGCACAGGCATTGTTCGAGGGCAAACGATCCTGGCGTGCAACCGCCATGCTGGACCGCAGCAGTTGCTCCACCCCATGACGCCCCTTCCGCCTCCGGAACCGTCTCAGCTTCTGGAGACCGTTGACGGGCTCGAGTCACGCAAGATTCGCTTTGAGTGCAATCGCATCCGGTTGCCCATGGGCGTGGAGGGCACATTCGGGATCATTCGCCATCCCGGCGCCTCCCTGGCGGTTCCGATCAGGGACGATGGCCGTGTTGTGCTGCTGCGTCAGTACCGCTTCGCCGTTCAGGCGCGACTGCTCGAGTTTCCCGCCGGAACTCTCGAGGAGGGCGAGGATCCGCTCGAATCGATGCAGCGAGAACTGGGAGAGGAGGCCGGCTACAGCGCGTCCCAATGGGATCCTCTCGGTCCGATGCTGCCCTGTCCCGGGTACTCCGACGAGGTGATCCACTGTTATCTGGCCCGTCAACTCACCCGTCTCGACAACCCACCGGCCGGTGACGACGACGAGGATCTGGAGGTCATCACCATGCTCCCGTCCGAGCTGGATGCCTGTCTGGCCTCAGGCAACGAGTGGCTGGATGGCAAAAGTGTGACCGCCTGGTATCGCGCCAAGCAATTGCTGAACCTCTGATGCCGCCGCGACTGCGGCTCAGTGTGTGAGTCCGTCATTCGTCGCGTCGTCTTCCCCCTGTTCGATCTGTCTTTTCTGTCGCTCTTTCGTTGATGGCCCCCGCCCGCACCCTGTTCTGGCATCGCCGCGACCTGCGCCTGGCTGACAACACGGGGTTGCACGCGGCTGCTGCCCTTGGCCCAGCCGTGACCGGTGTGTACGTGTTGGATCCGGCCATCCTGACGCCACCGCCCCAGCTGCCCCCCATGGCGCCGGCGCGTCTGTGGTTTCTGCTTGAAAGCCTGCGTGAGCTGCAGCAGGCCTGGCGCCGGGCCGGCAGTCGCCTGCTCGTGCTGGCGGGTGATCCGGTGGTGCTCCTCCCCCGTCTGGCCTCGCTGCTGCAGGCTCCGGCTGTGGTGTGGAGCCGGGATGTGGAGCCCTACGCCCGGGAACGTGACCGATCCGTTGCCAAGGCCTTGCAGGCGGATGGCCGCAAGGTCCTTGTGGACTGGGATCAGCTGCTGGTGCCGCCCGAGCAGTTGCAGACCGGTGCCGGGGATCCCTATCGGGTGTACGGCCCCTTTCTGCGCAACTGGCGCGGCCAGGTTGAGCGCAGCAAACCCAGCACCGTTGCGGCTCCCGCGGATCTTCAGGACCTTGGCCGCGACGTCTGCATGGCGATCGATACCGGAGAGGGTGCCCTCGGCCGTCTCTGTGCGGAGGGGCAACGGGAACTCGAACAGCTGACGGCTTCCCATGGCTTCCGAGGCACGGAGATCTGCCCATGCCGTCCTGGCGAGGCTGCGGCGTCTGAGCAGCTTGCGTCGTTTGTGGATGCGGCCTTGATGGCCTACGAGCCGGATCGCAATTTCCCAGGCCTGCCGGGAACCTCGTACCTGAGTGCCGCTCTCAGTGTCGGAACGCTCAGTCCCCGTCAGGCCTGGTGTGCCGCGCAGAGCACCAAGGCGATGGCCCGCAGCGATGAACAACGTCAGGCCATCGCGGTCTGGGAACAGGAACTCGGC
>WTHL01000311.1 GCA_011523155.1 Synechococcus sp. PL34863bin_39
GAGGGGCACCAAGGCCAGGTCCTCGGTGCGGGCTCCCAGCCATGCGACCAGAACTCGCCAGGCGATGGCATTGATGACCAGGCTCAGCCAGCTGGCCGCCAGGCCGAGGACGAGCCACCACCAGCCCCGCGCCGTCACGGTCAGAGCCTGGAATCCCGACAGATGCCCCGACAAGGTCCAGCCAACGAAACCGAGACTGAGACCAGTCACCCAGAGGCGAAGCCCACCCGGTGGAGACCACCTCACAGGCTCCAGTCCTCGAGGGGCCTGAAATCCTCTGCACGGGACAGAACCGCCGTCCGCACCTGATCGATCGACACAGCAGCCTCCAGGCTGACGCGACGCAGCTCATCGTGCTCGACCTTGAGCGAGAGGTCACCGTCGGGGCGGCGGACCTGCTTGGCCCGCAGCTCACCCCATGGAGACGGGCAGACGCCGGCACGACGCGGGAGTACCCAGCGCCCCTGACACCGCTCCCGCACCCCCAGCGTGGAGCCGGCGGACAACCACACGCGGCGGAGCGCGGCAGCCTGCTCAGGTGGCACCAGTGCGGTCAGCACAACCCCTTGACGCGCCTTCTGCATCAGCAAGGGAGCTGTCGCCACCTCCAACGCACCTGCGTGTCGCAGCCGTTCGGCGAGGTCAGCCAGATCCTCCGCCGTGGCGTCATCGATCCAGGCCTCCTGCACCACGATCTCCTGCCAGGCCGCGGACGACGGGTTGCCCTCACCGGCAGGCGCAGGCGCTGACAGCTCCTTCACCTTGAACAGCCGGAGCAGATTCGGGCGATCCAGGACGCGATGCCCGAGACCGATACCGACGGCCTCCACCATCCGATCCCCGACATCGGTGAATGCATCGGCCAGCACTGCCATCAATGCCAGACCCGTCGGCGTGGTCAGTTCGCCGGCGGGCAGATCAGAACCGGCACGCAATGGAATCCGATGCCGGCGTGCCAGCTCGACCACCGCTGGCACGGGTACAGGCAGCCAGCCATGGGCCGTGTGGACCGTGCCGGCGCCAGCGGGCGGTGCATGACAGAGCAGGCGATCGGGTGCCAGAGCCGTGATCGCCGCACATACCCCCACGACATCCACCAAGCTGTCGATCGCTCCCACCTCATGAAAATGCACCTGATCCGGTGTGGTGCCATGGACGCAAGCCTCAGCCTCAGCCAGCGCCGTGAAGACAGCCAGCACCCGTTCCTTCAGAGGCGGAGCAAGCGCGGCCCGGCCGATCTGAACCCGGAGATCGGACCAGTGACGATGGTCTGAGCCCTGCTCAGTGGATTCCACATCGAGCTGCAGACCCCGCAGACCGCCGTTGGTTGATTCACGGACATGAAGTCGATAAGCACCCTCAAGGCCAAGGGCATGCAGGGGCTGCTCAATGCAGGAGCGCGGCACGCCCAGATCGAGGCAGGCTGCGAGCAGCATGTCGCCCGCAAGGCCCGTGGGGCAGTCGACGACGATGGTCGTCATCAGGCGTCGATCCCCCTGACCGACGCCTGGGGCTCCGGCTTGAACTGCGGCGAAGCCAGCAGCTGGTCCGACAACTGTTCGAGCGCTGAACGTTCAGTCCGCAGCCACTGGTCGACCTCCCGGCGCGCCCGACGCTGCTCGCGCTGGGCGGTCGACACGTCATGGCCGGACAGACCCCAGAGACGCGCCAGCAGCGCACGGTCATCAGCCCCCCCCGGGCCGCCCCGTAAAGAAGAGTCTCTGCAGCTATTCCAGCCTGCAGCACCCGGCTCCAGCGGCGCAGATCCTCGAGCGACATCCTCACACTGTCTGGAAGGTCGAATTCCGTGGCGCCGTTGCTGCGCACCCCTGCCTGCAGACAGGCTCGGGTTCCGACCAGCACGCGACGCACCTTGAGATCGTTCTCGCGTGCAACCAGCAGATGGCCCGCCTCATGGGCTGCAATCCTGCGCAGACGGTTCTGACCACCGGGCAGGGCCTCGGCGATCAGATGCCCACCGAGGCCCTGCCACTGGGAGGCATCCACGGTGAGTGCCACCAACACCCCACCAAGTCCGACGGCGATCCAGGCAGGGGAAAGGCCGACCAGGGGACCGAACACGGCGATCAAGGTGGCCCCGGCGACAGCGGCCCCAGCGGTTTCCCCCGAGACCGATCCCCGCGATTCGCCTCCGCTTCCGGAAGGAGGTGGTGACGCCATCAGGCCTGGGGCTGCTTGCTGCGTCCCTTGCTGCCACGCCCCTTGCCACCACGGGTGGGCATCGGCGCGATCACCTCAACGGTCTCCACAACCAGATCCTGGCCCTGGCGGCGGACATCGAGGCTGACGAAGTGACGAAGGGCCTCAATCGGCACCTCCCCCTTGAGCTGGAGTTTGAAGGGAAGCGGACGGCTGCCATCCGCCCGGGGCAGTTGACGCACCTTGACGACAAGCTCACCACTCTCCGGGCGGGTGAAAATCAGTTCCCCCCGAATCGAGAAGTAGTCGTCGCCTTCCGGCAGCGTGTCATGCACGGGATCGGCGCTGGGAGCCGCATCAGGATCGGTGCGCTCCAGCGTGGAAGGCTCCCAGATTCCAGCGATCTGCAGGTGAAGATGCCCGCCATCACGCGAGCGGGGGTAGACGACCCAGAGATGGGGATGTTCCATCGCAAGGTGACGACGCATGAGGGTGAGCATGCGTCCGAGCACAACGGCTTCCACCTCCTGTCCCTGAGCGTCGACGAGAACACCACGGGTGATCTGATCGTCGTATTCAGGACGGTAGGTGCCGCGGACGACGCCGATGGCCCGGTATTGCAACGGCTCGGTGACCGGGGAGATCGGATGGTCGCGCATGGAAAACAAAGGGCATGAAGTGGCCCGCGAAGGACTTTAGCCAGCGCTGGCGAGCGCCTTCAGACTGGAGGATGTCAGGTCAGAACACAGCACGCCGTGGCAGGTCGAAAACGCTGGTTGCTGGGGAGCGGGATGGTCGCGGCTCTGGGGGTGGGCTGGCTGCTCAGCGAACTGATGCATGGTCAGTCCGTGGCAACCCCCAGTCGGATTGAGCTTGATGGCCAGGTCGCCGAACTTCTCCGACGCAGACAGCAGCAGCCCCTCGATGGCGAGGAGGAGCGCCTTCTGCTTGAACAGCTGCTGGCCCTGGAGCGCCTGGCCGACAGCATCGTGCTGGTGCAGCAACAGGTGGAGCTTCAACCGAAGGCGTGGCGATGGCGACTGCTGCTCAGCCAGCTCCAGCTTCGGGATGGCAACACCCGGGCGGCGGAAACGCAGCTTGCCTTGCTGACCCGCCTCCATCCCCGCGATCTGGAGGTGCTCCAGGCCCTCGCCCTGCTGCGCCTGCAACAGGGACGGCCCAGCGACGCCCTGCCTGTGCTCGAAGCCGCTCGGGCCGGAAGCTCAGGTGCCGACGCCGTTGCCATCGGCCTGCTTCTTGCTGATCTCCAACGCAACAGCGGCGCAAGCCAGGCAGCGCTGAAGACCTACCAGGAGCTGGCTGAAGCCCATCCGCAAGACGTACGGCCAGTCCTGGCCGAAGCCCTCATGCGACAGGACATGGGAGACAGCAGACAAGCCCTGGAACTGCTTGACCATGCCCGCAAGACCCGTCTCACCAGCGGCGGATCAACCGAGGATCTCGATCGCCTGGCCGCCAGCTGGGGCCTGTGGACGTGGGCTGAACTGGGGAACGACGACCGGGAGACCACAGTCCCCCAGGCCCCCTAGGGCGTGGTGCCGGAGGACTGGGCCTCCCAGCCCTGGAGGGCGGCGTCGATCGCATCCGCAGGATCTGTGGCGTCTTCGAGGGCCGTGGCCTGACGCAGGCGGTTGAGCAGATCCAGGGGATTGGTGGCATCCAGTACCGAATCGTTCTTGGCGCCGGGTTCGGTGTTGTAAAGCTCCCGCTGAGCGGGTGTCTGATAGCCCGACATCGGGGACTGAGCCTGAGCCGCAGAGGCCAGGCTGAGGGCAATCACGGACACGGCTGCGAGGCGTTGCATCGAGGACATCGTCGGGCCGCGTTGGGGGTCAATGCTAAGGGTCGATTCCGACTGCAGCCTCCCCCCTTGCTGATCGCAAGCTGGAATGTCAATTCCGTTCGCACGCGCCTGGCCCATGTTCTGGCCTGGCTCGAGCACAACCAACCCGACCTGCTCTGTCTGCAGGAAACCAAGGTCGATGATCCGCTGTTTCCCACGGACGCCTTCGCATCAATCGGCTATCAGGTTCAGTTCCATGGCCAGAAGTCGTACAACGGTGTGGCACTGCTGAGCCGGACCCCCCTGGACGACGTGCGCACAGGATTCAGCGGCGAGCTCACCGGGGATCCCGACGCGGATGAGCTGGGGGAGCAGAAACGTGTGATCAGTGGCCTTCTGGATGGCGTGCGGGTGGTGAATCTGTATGTGCCGAACGGATCCGGTCTTCAATCCGAGAAATACCCCTACAAATTGCGCTGGCTCGGTTGCCTCAAGCGTTATTTGGATGCAACCCGTCAAAGGGATGAACCCCTTTGTGTCGTTGGCGATTTCAACATCGGACTGGAGGCCCGTGACCTCCACGATCCCGATCGGCTGACGGGGGGAATCATGGCCACGGATGCGGAGCGAACAGCCCTGCGCGACGCCCTTGGAGACGACATGACCGATGTCTTCAGGGTGTTTGAACAGGATCCCGGCCACTGGAGCTGGTGGGATTACCGCAGCGGAGCCTGGAACCGGGATGCAGGTTGGAGGATCGACCACATTTATCTCTCGGAGGATCTGCTCGACGTCGCCCGCAGCTGTGTGATCCACAAGCAGGAGCGCGGGCGTGAGCAACCAAGTGACCACGCACCCGTCGTGGTCGACCTCTGCTGGCCCCCCGAGGACGGAGAGGACTGGGATGGGGGTTGGGACAACCAGGACTAACAGAGCCTGGTGAACGATCAGACAGCCCCTTCAGAAGGCAACCACTGACGTGTCCGCATCCTGGGTTTCTGGCCTGATCCTCACGGACCTCCTCGAGGACTCGGCGCAGCTTGCCGGGGTGGGGAAAATCTTGCCTGGATTGGCA
>WTHL01000120.1 GCA_011523155.1 Synechococcus sp. PL34863bin_39
GAGCCCCAGGGCCATGGCATTGACCAGCGGATTGCCGCTGTAGGAGGCATCGAACGCCACTTCACCACCCACGGTGGGAACACCAACGCAGTTGCCGTAGTGGGAAATGCCGGCAACGACACCTTCGACCAGTCCACGGGTGGCGGGGTCGTCCAGGGGTCCGAACCGAAGGGCGTTGAGCAGGGCGATCGGCCGCGCCCCCATGGTGAAAATGTCGCGCAGAATGCCACCGACACCCGTGGCAGCACCCTGGAAGGGTTCCACTGCCGAAGGGTGGTTGTGGCTCTCAATCTTGAACGCGAGTCGATGGCCGTCACCGAGATCGACGACACCGGCGTTCTCACCGGGGCCCACCAGGATCCTCGGACCTTCGGTGGGGAAACCGCTGAGCAGCGGTCGGGAGTTGCGGTAACAGCAGTGCTCGGACCACATCACACCGAACATGCCGAGCTCAGCGCGGTTCGGATCACGGCCAAGACGCCGCTGAATCTCGCGGTAGTCCTCGACGGTGAGTCCCTCCTGACGGAGAGCGGCATCCACATCGAACGACGTCGCCGAAACGGGGGACTGGGCCACAGGGAGGGAAGCAGCTTCTCCCAGTGTTGCCGACAGCCGACTCAGACCCAGGGATCGGGGTCGAACTCCTCCGGATGCCTGCCGTCTCGCCGCTGCGAGAAACGCCTGTCCCGGGCTGCCGGGTCCGGCACTGGCTGGGACTCCTGATCCCATTCGGACTCCTCCCAACCATCGAGGGGGTCATCCAGCAGGTCCTCCTCCCCTCCCGACGCGTGCCCGGACGGAGCCCCATCCCGATGATCATGAGCGTCAGTGGCCTCATCCCAGCGGTCCACCCAACCGGCCGCTCCATCCCAGGGGGGCTCCTCCAGCCAACCTTCCAGCCGATCGCCGGCACGATCACCGATCTGCTGGATCTGGTCACGCCAACCGCGGGAGCGACGCATCAAGTCCCGCCTAACGCTGGAACGGGCCAGGGGCAGATCATCCAGGTCCTGCAGTGCCGTGCTGACGACACCGGGTTGCTGATCCACGATTCGATCAGGCGTCAGCCGCCAGCGGCTGCTTCCCGGCAGCCGGGGATCACTGCGCGACACGAGGTAATGGAGAATCTCACCGGAGGCGGGCACGAAGGTGAGATCCGCGATCTGTCCCAGACGCTCTCCGCGGGCATCGACCAGGTCCGCATCCAGCAGCGTGGGAAGTCGTTCCAGCGTGATCGGATCGGAGGACGCGGGCGGCCCCTTGACGAAGACCTCCTGATCGGAGAAACCACGGCATTGATCGAGCCGCCAGACGTCCCGCTCATTGCGCAGGGCCGACGGGCGACTCACCCAACCCAGAAGACGATGCACCGGCGGGTGCATCCAGGCCAGAACACCAGGGCCATGATCCAGCCCCTGGTCACAGCGCACGCGATGGTGCAGCAGATCACTGAGCAGAACCTGATCGGGAAGTGCCACAGGGCCTGGTGTTGCGGGGGTCAGTTACGGATCTGAACGGGCATCACCAGATAGGTGAAGCTCGCGTCCTCATCGGCTGGCGTGAGGATGGCCGGTGTCGTCGGTGCATTGCATTTCAGGGCCACGCGCTCGCAGTCCATGGCTTTCAGACCGTCAAGCACGTAGCGAACGTTGAACGCGATCTGAAGCGCATCACCGCTGAGGGTGGCGGGCAGGGATTCCGAGCCACTGCCCACATCCTGGGCATCCGCACTGATCTGCACCAGACCGGCGGACGGTTCGCTGCTGATCCGAACGACGTTGTTGTGCTGATCAGCCAGCACGGCGACCCGTTCCAGCGCTGCCATGAACGGCCGACGTTCCAGCGCAATCGTGCGCGTGAATCCATCCGGAATCAACTGGCGGTAATTGGGATACGTGCCTTCCAGCGTGCGACTGGTGACCATCTGATCAGCCGCCAGCACAACAACCTGACCCCGGTCATAGAAGAGGGTGACGGGGTCGTCCCCTTTCCAACCGGCAATCAGACGCTCCACTTCGCGCAGGGACCGGGCTGGCAGCGTGACCGCCAGGGCACCGTCGTCACCGGTGCCGCTGTCGGCTGGGGGGACCGAGGCTTCACCCTGCAGGGCCTCGGTCACCGCCAGCACCGCAAGGCGGTGCCCATCGGTGGCGGCGGCTTCCAGGTCACGGTCCTGGAACCGGAGATGCACACCTGTGAGCAGCTGCTTGGCTTCATCACCACTGCTGGCGAACAGGGTTCCCCGGAGGGCCTGCACGAGGGAGGCGGCATCCACCTTCAGGGCCGTGCCGTTCTCCACCAGAGGCAGATCGGGAAACTCATCGGCCGGCATGGCGCGCATCTGATAACTGCCGCCGAGACTGGTGAGTTCCACCTGCTCACCGACGTCGTCAGTGCTGAAGGTGATGGGCGAGTCAGCTGAAAGACGGGAAACGATCTCTCCCAGGAGACGGGCCGGCAGGGTGACGGCACCACTGGATTCAACCGATGCAGTCAGGGAGGTCTGAATCCCGAGATTGAGATCAAATCCCGTCAGGCTCAGCCGTCCTGTTCCGGCATCAGCGGTGAGCAGCACGTTGGCCAGCACCGGATGGGTGGGACGCGACGCCACGGCCCTGCTCACCAGCTGCAGTGCGCTGTTCAGTTCGGATTGGGAACAGACCAGTTTCATGGGGTCAACGTCCCGTGCATGCGTCCTTGAGGCCTCCCACGGTTTCACAGGCTGGGGAGATGTGCAACGGGGAAGTGATCTCGATCAATCCGCTCCGGTCTTCGGATTTCAGGAAGTTCTTAAAACCAAATCAAACAGCCGTAATAGGCGCTGGGGAATCTGGGGGGAAACGTCAGGATCGTCTGTCTGACAGGACATGTTGGTCTGACAGGGCTGGGGAATCAGTCGTCCGGCCTGCGGGAAACGCGGCGCTTTGCACAGGTTCCACAGGTTGAGGAATTCGGCGGGCGGATCGGCGGGGTTGGTTCGGGTGGTTTTTCCACCGCTGCTTTCCACGGTTTTCCGGCTTCGTCCCCAGCCGGTTTGTGGGCTGGTTCGGTGCGGATGCGGGTGGCTTGTTCCCGATTGGCACGACCGATCGGCATTAAAAAACCCCCGCATGGCGGGGGTCGGAGGCGCTTGGGGAGGGGGCGTCTGTGGCCGCTCCGGTTGTGGCGACGTCGGTCAGAAGCCCATCACCTTGGCCACCGTTCCCAGGTCAGGGGCCAGATCGGTGTGGAAGGCGGCGTCGTTGTTGGCAATGGCGCAGTCCGGGTCCTTCAGGCCGTTACCCGTCAGCACACACACGACTGTGGCGCCGGCAGGGACCTCCTCCTTGCGTTTGAGAAGGCCGGCAACGGATGCCGCGCTGGCGGGCTCACAGAAGATTCCTTCTTCGCCTCCCAGCAGTTTGTAGGCCTCGATGATCTCGGCGTCGGTCACATCCAGGAAGGCGCCGTTGCTGGCTTCACGCGCAGCGATCGCTTTGTCCCTGTTCACGGGATTGCCGATCCTGATCGCGGTCGCAATGGTGTTCGGATCCTCCACGGTGGTGTTGTTCACCAGAGGGGCGGATCCACTCGCCTGGAATCCCATCATCCGGGGCAGGCTGCGACTGCGACCTGCCTGGTGATACTCCTGGAATCCCATCCAGTAGGCCGTGATGTTGCCTGCGTTCCCCATCGGAATGCACAGCCAGTCGGGGGCGTCCCCGAGGGCATCGATCACTTCGAAGGCCGCCGTTTTCTGCCCCTGCAGCCTGTAGGGATTCACCGAGTTCACCAGGGTGACCGGGTAGCTGTCAGCCACCTCACGCACGATGTCCAAGGCACGGTCGAAGTTGCCGCGGATGGCGAGAACCTCCGCTCCGTAGACGAGGGCCTGGGCCAGCTTTCCCTGGGCGACATACCCATCGGGAATCAGGACGAAGGCCCGCATGCCTGCCCGGCGGGCATAGGCCGCCGCCGCTGCGGAGGTGTTGCCGGTGCTGGCACAGATCACGGCTTCGCAGCCGGCTTCCTTGGCCTTGCTGATGGCCATCGTCATGCCACGGTCCTTGAAGGAACCCGTGGGGTTGAGGCCGTCGTATTTCACATACACCTTGACGCCTTTGCCGATCCGCTCTGCGATCGATGGCACGGGAATCAGAGGGGTGGCACCCTCACGCAGCGTCACCACGGGCGTGGCGTCCGACACCGGCAACCAGGTCCGGTAGGCCTCGATCAGGCCGGGCCAGTCCTGCATGACCGGTCCGGTGGTCAGACGCCTGCGGAGGTTCTGGAGCAGAGACACCGGCGAATGGCAAGGAACCGCTGGAATCTAGGGCTCAGGGTTGGGCGTCCTTGAGTCCGTCGAGCGGTGATTCGGAGAAGAAGCGCACCAGGCCTGAGATGGACTGGGCTTTCTCGATCACGGCCATCAGGGCCGGGATGTTCACGGCCATCACGTCGGTTGGGTACGCCTCCAGGAACTTGATCGCGGTGAGTCCACCGTCATCCACCTGCAGGCCGTTGATCACCGCAGCCCGGATGGCCGGAACGCTGACCTCCGGGTCCGGCACCTTCAGGGGGTGGATGATCCGTGCGACACGGTGGAGAATCACGTCGCCGATGCGGGTCGACATCAGGCGACTGGTGAGCACCAGGGGCAGGTTGAGTTCCTGGTTGAGCAGCTTGGCGACGTCGTCCGCTGATTGGTTGCTGAGCCGCAGGAGATCCTTCATCAGTCCGCGCGGTTGACCTGTGTCCGCCAGGTGGCGGAGGTCGTCCACGCTCAGGGATCGGCGGAAGGCCCCGCTGACGAGTGCCACATCGGCCGCGGCCTGCGCCGCCGGGGCGAGGGCGGGGCCGATCCCCGAGATCATCAGTCCGACGGCTGCTGAGGTCGCCAGAAACCTGCGCCGCCGTGACTTGCCTGAATCGTTCACAGCGGAGGTGCCCTCAGTGGATGACTGGGCGAAA